>NZ_NAZB01000011.1:0-249232 GCF_003055045.1 Heyndrickxia sporothermodurans | reverse complement strand
AAAAAATAAAACACGTACAAGTTGCTTGTACGTGTTTTATTTTTTATATTGTTCTTTTTCTAGCAGTTCCATATTTTTATTACTTCTACCGATCAATAATAGGTAATAGCTTAGTAAACCAAAAAGGCAAGAAATAAACAATGCATGTGCAAGTGCAATATATATGTTTAATCTTGTTATGATTATAAGAGCTCCTGCAATGACCTGTAAGCAGACAAGAATAAATGCAATGATCCAACCTTTATAGATAACCGGCTGATTTCTGTAATTTTTAAAGCTTAAGTATGTTATATATGCGATCCAAAGAAAGATAATACCTGCTGCAAGACGGTGTCCCATTTGGACCCATTGGTACATGTTTGTTGGAAGTGAAATCGCATCGTTTAAACAAAATGGCCAATCTCTGCACGCTAAGCTTGAAACTGTATGACGGACAAGGGCCCCAGTATAAACAACAATATAACTATAAATCGTAACTCCAATAATATGAAATTTCATTCGCTTATCAAAAACTACTTTCGAGGCATCAAATTTTTGATCCACTTCAAATATTAATAATGTTAATAAGAACACTGAAGCAAATGAGATAAGAGATATGCCAAAATGTAGTGCTAACACAAAACTGGATTGTCCCCAAACAACTGCGGCTGCCCCAATAAGTGCTTGTAATATTAAAAAGAATAAAGATAAAATCACTAGAAATTTTGTTTCGCGCTTGTGGCCGATAGCCTTCCATGACCAAACCGATAAAATTAGTAACAGAATTCCGACACCACCTGATACAAAGCGATGGGCTAATTCAATTAAAGTCTTCATCGTTATGTGGCTTGGCAAGAGCTGACCATGACAAAGTGGCCAAGATCTCCCGCATCCCATACCGGAATCGGTTTTTGTAACTAATGCTCCACCGATCAAGACGAAAAGCATTCCTAGCGTCGTTAAAATTGCTAACCATTTTAATCCTCGACGCAATTTATTCACCTACTAACCTAATATTTCATATGACCAAAAGATCATAATAAAGTATGATGTCGAACCGATATGAATTAATCTAATACACTTAATGATAGTACCTAAAAGCCTGCAAAAAGACAACCGATAAAATGTTACAATTCTTTCACCAATTTAATCATGTAACAAATTTACCAAATTTTCTTTTTAAAAATTTTATAGAAAATGGGGATGTCTCTTCAATATCTGCATTTCGTGACACAAAATAGACATAAAACCTTTGAAAAATATTCACAAAAAAACATTCAAGATATGTTTTAATATGGAATTGATGCAGAAAAATAATCTCCCACCCATATTAAAAGTCTATTTTTCGGAGATTGTGGTAAACTGAAACTAGATAAATGACATATATAAAAAAAACAAGGTACATAATAAGGTCAAAAGTGAACAATTAACGAAAATTCGCTGGGTTATAGAAAAACGGTAAAATTTGTTTTATAGTAATATTATATATGTTGTTTATTACAAACGAGGGGGGGAGCGAATGTCAAATAGTCGAGTGATCGAGATTGAAAAGGCAAACATTCCGGAAACTACGGCAATTAAGGATTTTTTATCTTTAATTAAAATAGGGATTGTTAATTCAAATCTAATAACTACTTTTACTGGTCTGTGGCTGGCATTAGTATTTACTAATCAACACTTCTTAGAGTCAATACATATTGTCATTCTTACTTTACTTGGATCAGCTTTAATTATCGCAGGTTCATGCAGTATTAATAATTTCATTGACCGTGATATTGATCCTATTATGAGTAGGACAAAATCAAGACCAACGGTAACCGGCAAAATGAGTGGTGCAAAAGTATTAACGATCGGATTTTCTTTTATTATACTTGGAACAATTCTTTTATTTATGACGTCAATCACTGCAGGGATAATAGGTATTATTGGTATTTTCAGTTATGTTGTTTTATATTCTATGTGGTCTAAACGTTTATATGTAAGTAATACGATTGTTGGAAGTATATCGGGTGCAGTTCCGCCTTTAATCGGATGGGCAGCTGTAGATCCAAATTTAGATACGATTGCATGGGTACTCTTTTTGATGATGTTTATTTGGCAGCCGCCTCATTTTTATGCTTTAGCAATGAAGCGTTGTGAGGAATACCGAGCTGCAAATATACCGATGTTACCGGTAGTAAAAGGGTTTGAAGTGACTAAAATTCATATCGTAATATGGGTTGCCTGTTTACTGCCACTGCCATTTTTCCTTCTACCATTAGGCATAGCATTCTTTATTATTGCTACTCTATTTAATATAGGATGGTTAGCTATAGGGTTATATGGTTTTAAAATGAAGGATGATATAAAATGGGCTAGAATGATGTTTGTGTATTCATTAAATTACTTAACGATTTTGTTTGTTGCAATGGTAATCGTTACCCTTATTTAACTTCGGGAATTCTTTCTTTTAAAAGAAATCCATATATATTACAGTCCTTGTAACGAAAGACATAAAATGAAAGTGGGGTTTGATTAAGCTATGAAACAATGGCTGAAAAAATGGCGTCTTGTCTCAGTATTTGCTGTTTTGGCGCTAGCTCTTTCCGGCTGTGGTGGTGAACCATTCTTATCAGCACTAAAACCAGCAGGTGAAGTCGCGCAAAAGCAATATGATCTAATGTTATTGAGTACTGGCATTATGGTTATTGTAATTGCTGTAGTAGTAGTTATTTTCGTTGTTGCGATTATTCGCTTCCGTCGGACAAAAGCAAAAGAAAACATGATACCAAAACAAGTGGAAGGAAATCATGTTCTTGAAATTATTTGGACAGTTATTCCGATTATTCTATTACTTGTTCTTGCAATACCAGTAGTTGCAGCTACCTTTAATCTAGGTGATACGGCTGCAATGGAGAAAAAGGACAAAGATGGTAAGCCAAAAGAGTTGGTTGTCAATGTTCGTTCGAATCTATACTGGTGGGAATTCGAATATCCTGGCTTAGGAATTGTTACAAGTCAAGATTTAGTTGTTCCAACTGATCAAAAAGTATATTTCTCTTTAAAATCATCTGATGTTAAGCATTCATTCTGGATTCCTGCAGTTGGTGGGAAAATCGATACGAATGTGGATAATGTCAATAAATTCTGGTTGAAATTTGATAGTCAAAAAGCAAAAGAAGCCGGAGACGTATTTTACGGAAAATGTGCTGAACTTTGCGGACCGTCACATGCTTTAATGGATTTTAAAGTTAAACCGATGTCACAAGATGACTTTGCGCAATGGGTTAAGAATATGAAAAGTGTTGGAAAAGAAGGCGTACAGCCAACATCTGATCTAGCTAAACAAGGTGAAGATATTTTCAAAAGCAAAATGCCAAACTCTTGTATTGGCTGTCATGCAGTTTCACCGGACAATTCTACACCTGAAACGGCACGTAGAGCACCAAACTTAACTGATTTTGGTGAACGTGAACGTGTAGCAGGTATCTTGGATCATAATAAAGAAAATATAAAAAAATGGATTAAAGATCCACAAGCTTATAAACCAGGAAATAAAATGCCTGCATTTAAAAACTTGTCTGATCAAGATTTAGATGCATTAGCGGAATATTTAATGGGATTAAAAGTACAACAATAATTGGTTATTAAGGCATAAAGGGAGGTTTAACTGTGAGTAGTAAAGCTCAGAAAAAAGGCTTTGGTGCTGTCGTTTGGGACTATTTAACAACAGTAGACCATAAAAAGATCGCAATTCTTTATTTAATTGCAGGGGGATTGTTCTTTTTAATCGGTGGTATTGAAGCAATGATCATTCGTATCCAGCTTGCACTTCCTGATAGTAACTTTGTCAGTGCTGGTCTTTATAACGAAGTTCTCACAATGCATGGTACGACCATGATATTCTTGGCGGCAATGCCTCTTGTATTCGCATTTATGAATGCAGTCATGCCGTTACAAATTGGCGCACGTGATGTTGCGTTCCCGTTTGTTAACTCATTAGGGTTTTGGTTGTTTTTCTTTGGGGGAGTTTTCGTTAACTTATCATGGTTCTTAGGCGGTGCTCCTGATGCAGGTTGGACTTCATATGCATCATTATCATTAGCATCACCAGGACATGGTGTGGATTTCTACGCATTAGGTTTACAGATTACCGGTTTTGGTACATTAATGGGTGGTATTAACTTCTTAGTTACCATTATTAATATGCGTGCACCAGGTATGACATATATGCGTATGCCAATGTTCACTTGGACAACTTTTGTCACATCTGCATTAATTTTATTTGCATTCCCACCGCTAACAGTAGGAATGTTCATGTTAACATTTGACCGTATGTTTGGCGCTCAATTCTTTGAAGTTGCCGGCGGCGGTAATACAATTATTTGGGAACATTTATTCTGGATTTTCGGACACCCGGAAGTATATATCTTAATTTTACCTGCATTCGGTATTTTCTCAGAAATCTTTGCGGTATTCTCAAGAAAAAGATTGTTCGGTTATTCATCAATGGTGTTTGCTACAGTCTTGATCGGATTCCTTGGATTCATGGTTTGGGCTCACCATATGTTTACAGTTGGTCTAGGGAATATTGCAAATGCAATCTTTGCGGTTGCAACAATGACTATCGCCATTCCAACAGGTATGAAAATATTCAACTGGCTATTAACAATGTGGGGCGGTAATATTAAATTTACAACGCCAATGTTATGGGCAGCAGCTTTCATTCCTTCATTCTTAATGGGTGGGGTAACAGGTGTAATGCTTGCAGCTGCGCCAGCGGATTATCAATATCATGATACTTATTTCGTAGTAGCTCACTTCCACTATGTAATTGTTGGTGGTGTAGTATTTGCTCTATTAGCGGGTACACAATTCTATTGGCCAAAAATGTTTGGAACGATGCTTAATGAAACATTAGGAAAGATCACTTTCTGGACATTCTTAATCGGGTTCCATTTAACATTCTTTATCCAACATTTCTTAGGACTAATGGGTATGCCTCGTCGTATTTGGAAGTTCCTTCCGAATCAAGGTTTAGAAACTGGGAACTTAGTTAGCTCCATCGGGGCAGCTTTCATGGCCTTCGGTGTTATCGTAATGTTAATTAATATCGTTGTGACTTCAGTACGTAATAAAAGAGTGGGGAACGACCCTTGGGGAGATGGACGTACACTTGAATGGGCAATTCCATCACCACCACCTTTCTACAATTTTAAGCAACTTCCATTAGTTCGTGGTATCGATACTTGGTGGATTGAAAAAATGGAAGGTAAAAAAGAATTAACACCTGCGGAACCACTTGGTGACATCCATATGCCAAATGGATCAATTTTGCCAGTATTCATTTCTTTAGGATTATTTATTGCAGCATTTGGTGCAATGTATCACGGAGATGAAGGAAATACTTGGGGAATTCCAGTGTTAATTATTGGATTAGCGATCGCATTTGGATCAATGTTAATACGTTCTCTTAAAGATGATCATGGTTTTCATATTCATAAAGAAGAATTAATTGAAGATGATAACGATAAGGGGGTTAAGGCGTAATGCATGTTGAAGAAAAGTTTACTCCAAAAACATGGCCTGAAGCACCTGAAAAAGCAACCCTCGAAGGGAAGAACAAATTTTTAGGTTTCTGGTTATTCCTTGGCGGCGAAACGGTGTTATTCGCCTCCTTATTTGCAACATATATTGCTCTAAAAGATAAAGTGCCTGATCCATCCATGGCGCATGCAAAAGACCTATTTGAATTACCATTATCATTTATTGCTACAATGCTGTTATTGACAAGTTCAATTACCAGTGTATATGCAATGTATCATATGAAAAACTTTGCATTTAAAAAAATGCAAGCATGGTTATTAGTAACTGTACTATTAGGTGCTGCATTCTTAGGTTTAGAGATTTATGAATTTAATCATTATGTAAGTCACTTCCATCATACATTTACAAGCAGTGCATTTGGATCAGCCTTCTATACTTTAGTAGGTTTCCATGGTGCCCACGTTGCTTTTGGATTATGTTGGATCTTGTCACTAATGATTCGCAATGCAGGTCGTGGTTTGGATCTGTACAACGCACCGAAATTTTATGTTGCTAGTCTTTATTGGCATTTCATTGACGTTGTATGGGTATTCATCTTCACAGTCGTATACTTAATGGGAATGGTGGGATAAGAATATGACAAACGAACAAACAAATACCGGCAACCCAAGAGTAGACTATGAGTATCGTCGTCGTAAAAGCGCGGAGGAAATGAAATATCAAGTTGTTTCATTTGTCTTGATGATTTTATTAACTCTCATTGCTTTCGGTGCGGTTGCCGCTGACTTATCAAAATGGTTTACGATTCCGGTCATTCTTTTAATGGCAGTTGTGCAAGTAATATTCCAATTATATTATTTTATGCATATGAGCCATAAAGGACATGAGGCTCCACAGCTCTTTCTTTTCTCAGGAGCTTTTGTCGGATTTCTAACATTGTTAACATTTTTCACTATTATTTGGTGGTAAGAAAAAATCCAGTCGAAAGACTGGATTTTTTTTGAAGGAATAATTCCTTTAGGTAAACTGTCAATAGATTGTCATCATGGAAGATTGAAGATTCATTTTTACAAAAGTATAATGGAATGAGAGGAATCAACATTTACTTGTACAACTTATAGATGGTAGACTTGTACAAAATCTAAAAAGAGGTGAAGGCAATGCCTTTAAGCATATTTGGTTTCCAGGCATTATGGAGTCCGTTTTTTATCATAACGATTCTATTTATGTCGGTTTTATACTTTTTAATTACAACAAAGTGGAGAAAAGATTTTAAAAATAGTGAGCCGTTAAAGCGAAAACAAGCGATTTACTTCATTATTTCAATGCTTTTGCTTTATTTAGTAAAAGGGTCGCCAATCGATCTTTTGGCTCACATTATGTTTACTTATCACATGGTACAAATGTCTATTTTATTAATGATTATGACTCCATTGCTCATGCTAAGTATACCAAATTGGCTTTGGGAAGCATTTATACGGCTTCCGGTAGTAAAAACAATTTTTCGTTTTTTTACAAAACCAGTCTTAGCAGTGATTCTGTTTAATGTTGCTTTTTCGTTTTATCATCTTCCATTTATCTTTGATAAGATAAAAATGAGTGAGACTGCTCACAGTGCATACACTATGTCCTTGTTTTTACTTGCTATGTTTATGTGGTGGCCATTAATTAATACATTACCTGGCCAAAAGCAATTAAATGGATTGAAACGGGTTGGTTATTTATTTTCAAGCGCGATGTTACTTACCCCGGCTTGTGGAATTTTAATTTTTGCTGGAAAACCGTTATATGAAACGTATTCGAATGGAGCTCTTTGGCTTCAAGCGATGGCGTTATGTGTACCAACAGATACATTGGCTGGTCTTAACTTAAGCGGACCAGAGTTATTTTCAAAACTTCCTGTTGTTGAGGATCAACAACTAGGGGCGATTATTATGAAACTTGTTCAGGAAGTCATTTATGGAATTGTACTAGCAAGAATATTCTATAAATGGTTTAAAAAGGATCAACAAGAAGCTGAGGAAATGACAAAAAATCTAATGATGTCACAACATCCACAACCGACGGAATAAAAAGGAAATATGATAGAGGATAAATGCGCCTCTATCGACAATACATACAAAAGGAAAAACGAGAGGAGAAAATATGATGATTCCTATATTACCAACTATTAGTACATCTTGCATAGTGATCAGTGCTATTTTTGTCGCAATTGGTTGGAATTTAATTCGCAAGAAAAAAATCGACCAGCATAAAAAAATGATGACACTTGCCGCGATCTTTGCGGTAGTATTTTTTATCATTTATGCATCAAGAACGATATTTATTGGAAATACATCATTTGGTGGTCCGGATAGTATAAAGATATACTATACAGTTTTTTTAATCTTCCATATTACATTAGCAACAATTGGGGCCGTGTTTGGAATTATTTCTTTGTGGACTGGCTACAAAAACAGATTAGCACTTCACCGCAAGCTAGGTCCGATTACAAGTATTATTTGGTTCTTTACAGGGATAACTGGCGTTGTTGTGTATTTACTTCTATATGTTTTTTATCATGGAGGAGAAACAACTTCTGTCATAAAGGCTATATTAGGGACCTAAATAAAAAAACAGTGCAGAATTCCGCACTGTTTTTTTGTATATTATTCAGCAAAGGCTTCAATTTCTTTTTTCAAGTCAGTAAGAATTTGCTCACATTGTTTTACTAAATGTGTAGGATAAATTTCATCATCACCGTATTCAACTCCGTGTGGATAATAATGTTTACCCAATATAGGTGTCATTAATTGCATCAATGCATCGAAAGTATCTACGTCGCCTTCTACTGCGTAAGCTTGGACACGAAGATAATATGTACCTTCTTTAATAATAAATTTACGGTCATATGATACACGTTCGTAATCCCATTGTTCCGCACGAACCATTCCGTATTTCTTCATTACATCATCTAATCTGTTTAAATCTGCTTTAAATGCTTGAATGCCGATATTTTCAAAATTCATATCTTTATTCCCTCCTCATACTTCCAAGAACAAATTATAAGTACATACACAATTTCCCACATGTCTTATAATAGTCTAAAAAAACAATTCTTGCAATGAATACATTGTGAATAATCAGTGATATAACGACTTGAGTATCTATACTTATATTATGCGCCTATATTTGGAATATCATGAATACCATTACCATTTAATTGATTTTTCGTTCTCAAATCGTAGAGAAGTTTATGAAAAGAACCAATTGTTTTACTTCAAACACATAATGTTTAAATGATATAATATGTATAGTAATATAGAACATATTAAATTTTAAAAAAAATCTTACCTTTACGATAAAACTTAAATTTTTAGAAGGAGGGAAAGATCTGCGTACTGTTTTCAAGGTGATCATCGTATTAGTTATTATATTTATCATTAGTTTATACTTCCATCTAAAACCCGATAACGAGAATAATATTTTAAATGGGACTGGCATCAAAGAAATACCTATGACTGAAAACGATAAAACTCCAAAGAAAAAGATTGATAAGGAGCCGTATAAAAGGCCTAATAAAGGATTATCTACTTTTATTGGAGAACCGGCAAATAAAATAGTAAAAAAATATGGAAAACCGAATAGAATCGACCCCTCAGCATATGACTATGAGTGGTGGATTTATAATAAAAATGAAGAGAAATATTTTCAAGTCGGAGTGTATAAAGGAAAGGTAGTAACAATTTATGCCATTGGAAGTAAAACGAATATCACTCCATTTCAAATTAACGAAGAGATTCAAGATATCTATCAAAAGTTACTTTTAGATACTGATATTACAGTACAGTATGATAAAGGAACATATCGGTTTGAATTATCTGAAGAAGATTTAAATATGAGACCTCTCGTCCAATTAGGTTCGATATATGCACAGCTTTCATTTGATAAATTTAAAGGAACTTTATCAGGTGTACGATTTATGGATAAAGAGACGCTCATCAAGCAGCGCCCATATGAGATAAGTTATCGGGGACGATTAATTGACCCTGCACCGATCGTTGAATCCCGTTGGAGAGCAATTGAAGTAGGTAGTGAAAAACAAATATTTGACTTAACAAATATTTTACGTAGTAGGTTTGAATTAAATAAATTGCTTTGGGACCAAAAAACAGCTGAAGTAGCCTATAATCATAGTAAAGATATGGCAGTTGAAAAATATTTTTCCCATGAATCTCCGAAATTTGGCAACTTAGAAAAACGTCTTCAAGCTGCACATGTTTTTTACCAATTAGCAGGCGAAAATATCGCAGCACAGTATATGGATGCCCCTTCTGCAGTAGAAGGTTGGTTAAATTCAGAAGGGCATAGGAAAGCATTATTGGAACCTAAATTCACACATTTAGGTGTTGGCGTATATCAAAAATATTATACCCAAAATTTTATTGAGAAAACGTGGAAGTAATTAAATTTATTGCAAAGTAAAAAAGCCTTAGTTTATAGGCTTTTTTATTTACTTATAAACAATAAATATCTAAATAAACATTCTCACCTTTTTGTAATCTTTACATAAATTATTATAGGCATTGTAATGACTCCTATCTATAAATTTTTATAAAATATAGATTAAAGTTTTACACTATTATGAGGTGAATGATAATGGGGAATAAAAAACTTCACCCGACAGTTGAAAAGTTTAAAGAATTCGTCAAGGAGCATCCAAAATTAATCTCCGAAGTAAAAAATGGTTCAAATACACTTCAAGAGTTTTATGAAGATTGGTATTTACTAGGTGAAGATGACCCTTTTTGGGAAAAGTACAGAAATAACGATGATGGTACGGTAGAGACTCAGTCAGATAGCAATGAAAAGGCTGAAAGTAACGGAAAATGGATGAAACAAATCGGAAGTATTATCCAAAAAGTGGATGCCAACCAAATGCAGTACCATCTCAATAATTTAAGTCAAGTCATTGCATCTGTGCAAGGAGTACTAGCACAATTTCAAGGTGAGAAGCAATCAACTACACCAACAAATGAACAAAGGAATCCTTTTGCATTTCGAAAAGATTAAGAAGGAGGAATTAGTTTGCGGCAAGATGTAATGGAATACATTTACTCAAAAAAAGAACTGAAACAATTTTTAAGAAGACAACCGATGTGGTATCGAAAATTAAGTCGTCATCCCGAAGAAATTGAAAAATTTGAAATTGCCTCCTTACATTTTTTCGAAAAGACAATCCCGCAAAGAGTTGAGAAAATCAACAATAACATACAGATGGCTTCAATGATGATGAATATGCTTCAAGGTTTATACTCAAAATGATTTGCAATGTAAGGTACATTTAAATGAAAATGTATCTTTTTTTTGTGTAAAAACTTCTTGTTCTGTAGAAGCTAAAGACAAGGAGTGATAGTTATGAGAGGATTAATTTGTTTAACTCTTTTTTTAATAATTATGAGTGGTTGTAAACAAAATATACCAAAGCCGGAATCATTTAATGTTGAAGCATCGGAAAGCGGAAAAGCAGCTCAAAGTGATAAAACGAAAGATGCCTCTATTCGTCATATCGTTCATGGAAAGGATATATTTATCGAGTGTTTTGTACCAAATATATCTTTTTCCGGGGCAAATAAAGCGATAGAACGTGGCAAAATTGTTGTTTACGTTGATGGACAATTGAAAGGGGAGTTTCACACAGCAGCATTTGTAATGAAAAATTTATCCAAAGGTGTTCATCATGTAAAAATTGATGTAGTGAAATTAAATAATAAAAGTCACGGATTATCCAAAGAATTTTATGTAACTATCTTATAATATGTATCATTCGCATGCTAACTGAAAACATGGTAATATAATGTTGGAGGTGAGCTATTTGCTTGCAACTATTGAAAGACTGCAAATAATAACTGAAGCGGAAGATTTGGCAAAAATGATTTTGCAATCAGAAGCTGCTGATGAATATAGAAAATCATATAATAAATTATATAAAGATGCACAAACGCAAGAAAAGATTAAAGAATTTATCAAAATGAAAGACTATTACGAAGATGTCCAACGTTTTGGTAGATATCATCCAGATTACAAATCGATCAATATCCGTACACGTCAAGCAAAACGTGAAATGGACATGGATGAAAATGTTGCAAGATTTCGCAAAGCAGAAAATGCTTTACAAGATATTCTTGATCATGTCAGTATGATCGTTGGTAAATCAGTTTCCCAACATATAAAAGTTCCTACAGGAAATCCTTTTTTTGCTGAAAATAGTTCATGCTCTGGAGGATGCGGTTCCGGTGGAGGATGCAGTTGTTCTGCATAACAGAATAACACTTGACTTAAAAAGGAATACTCGTCTGTATTCCTTTTTTTAAAACCTTTAAATAAAACAATAATTTTCTGACATTGATTATCATCTAGTGAATATGCTAAAATAGTGTGAATGTAGAATTAAGGGGAAAACTATATGTTTAATGAAAGACAAAGCTTAATTATTTGGCTTTATAACTTAAAGTACGCTAAAACCTTAAGACGGTTTGGGAACGTTCATTATGTTTCAAAAAGAATGAAATACGTTGTGTTATACTGTGATCAAACTGAAATTAATGAACTGTTGGAGAAATTTTCTTCCATGCCATTCGTTCGAAAAGTTGAACAATCATGGAAACCTTTTTTGAAAACTGAATATGAAAATTCCAAGCCCGACAAAGCAAAAGAGTATGATTATAAAGTAGGATTATAAAAAAGAGATATTTCTTCAATCAAAAAACCTCCATTCGGAGGTTTTTTATCGTAATGGCGGAATATAGTGATTCAGTCTTAATATTCCAATTAAATATTGGAAATACAGTTCTTTTTCCGTAAATTCTTTTGAATGCTTTACATCAATTTCAATTATTTGTTTTTCTAAACTTTGAGCAACATGATTAAACAAGTCGAATCTTTGGTTTGGTATTGCATGGGGATTTGGTATCCCTTCACGGCAAATATAAATAGCTTGAAAATCACCGGGATCGGTTGGTTGGAGCACAACACATAGTGAGGTCAATTGTTTTTGACCATTTGTCGTATGTAACGCTATTAAATGGTGTAATCGATGTTTATTTGCTTTAGCCAACTCAATTAACTCATATATATCTGAATATCCTTCTCCAAGTTCAATGAAACGTTGCAGCATATCAAGTTCCTCACTTTTCCTAATTTCTTTTAAATTTTTTCATCTAGATAAAGCACTCCTTATTAATGTATCATTGAATTATTCAATTGAGAAGATAGAACGGTTTCGTATTCAAAGGAGAAAAAAATGCTTCGAAAAAAAAACGTAATTTATTTAACCCTTTTACTATTATTGATTATTAGTTTTTTACTGTACTTTCAATGGGACGGTTTTTCTGCAAAGTCGGACCAAAACAAGATTCATTCCATTCAACAAGATATTTTTATTGAACATCATAATAATCAATTTTATATAAAGCAAATTATACCATCGCTTAGCGGAGGTAATTATACGATTGATTGGCCACAAGCAGCCAATAATCGTGAATGTCTGAATGAGAAAAATCAATGTCAATGGACGAATGATGAAAAAACGAATGTGAAAATAAAGTCAGGAAAAATTACTTTAAAATATACAATTAATATGGAGGATGAATCTACTTTATTATTAAAAAATTGGGCAGCAAAATTTAATAATCAACAAGTAGCTGCTAGTAAAGTTCATTTAATTGAAAAACAATTTAAGCACGGAAGATGGATTGCAGCAGCAAAAACGACATCGATAAAGAAAAAAAAGTATATTAATTATTTTGTTTTTGATAACGATGGACAAGCACCCAGTCTTTTCTGGCATAAAAAAAAGTTAACAAAAAAGAACGTGAATAATTGGTTAACGATTTATTATGAAAAATCTATGAATCTCGCAGATTTAAAACTTAACACTCTAGAAAAAATAAAAGTAAATAATAAAATGGTTATTATTTTAACACATGATTATCCGCAAACATTTTCACCTTCATTATTAATTGAAAATAATGTAAAGAAAAAAGGATTTGAAGAGCAAATCATTAAGAATGCGATAAATAATCATTTCATATTTCCTAAAGAAGAAGAGTGGATGAAGGATATTATTGCCTCAATCGTTATTGATAAAGCTATAGGTACGAAAAAAGCAAAATTTATGTATTCGGAACTTAGAAGCAAGTTAAGTAAGGAACAATTTATCTCTTTTTCAAATAGTATCTTCAACATGGATCAACGAAAGTTAACCAGTAATAAACTAGATCAATTGATAATAAAGGCAACGGGATTAGGGACGAGATTTTTTTCGGAGAATAAACACTATTCAGCACCGAATAAATCATTTGTTCTGTTTGATCAGAGGAGGATTTTCGTTCGAGGAAAAGAAATAAAGAAGTTGCATGTGCATAGATCAAACGGGAAAAACTTTCTACCATTCAATGACATAGCTAAATCACTCGGCTATAAAGTTGAATTGGAAAATAGGAATCAATCCGTCCGATTAATAAATAAGAATAACCACTTTACATTTTATTTTGGTGAAAAAATATTCGATTATAATGGAGAAAAATACGGCTTACTTTCCAATCCATTTATCCAAGTAAACGGAGAGTATTATATTGATATGAAATGGCTACAGCAGCTCTTTCATGTAAAAGTGGATGAAAATGAAAAGCAAATATCAATAAGATAAAAATAAACAATAAAAAACCCTGCAAAAAATCTGCAGGGTCCTTCTATATCCTATGTAAAAGGACAGAAGGCAAAGGGAGAGGAGAAACCGGAGGAAGAACTTATGGGGAAACGTAAGTCTTCTCCGCGGTTGGCAACAACATCGTTAAATGATGTTGCTAATAAAAGTATCACCATCATCTCCAGAATTATACATTCAGTTTTTTAAATTTCGCTTTTCCCTATTCGCACAATATGGTAGGATAGTAAGGAAAATTTAAGAACTATGTGGTGAAGTAGATGAGAGTGATATCAGGTAGTAAAAAAGGAAAAATTTTAAAATCTGTACCGGGTAATCAAACTAGACCAACAACAGATAAAGTAAAAGAAGCCATCTTTAACATGATTGGTCCTTATTTTACAACAGGAATTGGTCTAGATTTATTTGCCGGCAGTGGTGGACTAGGAATTGAAGGGCTAAGTAGAGGACTCGAAAAAGTAATCTTTGTCGACCGAGACATGAATGCATTCCAAACAATTAAAGCAAACATAAGCGAATGTGGTTTTGAACAACAGAGCGAGCTTTATCGTAATGATTCTGAACGAGCTTTAAAAGCCATTATTAAACGGGATATTAAATTGGATGTCATATTCCTTGACCCGCCATATAAAAAGCAAAAACTTGTGTCACTTTTGCAATCAATCAATGATAGCAAATTATTAACTGAAAGCGGTTACGTTGTCTGCGAGTGTAGTTCAGATATACAGTTGCCAAGTGTTGTAGGTGATTTAGTGAAAACAAAAGAAGCAGTTTACGGCATGATTGGTATTTCAATTTATAGTATAGGTAAATAGGGGGATTAAAGGATGGGTAGTATTGCGGTTTGTCCGGGGAGTTTTGATCCAATTACATATGGACATTTAGATATTATAAAGAGAGCAGCAAAGGTTTTTGATAAAGTGTTTGTTGTCATATTAAATAACTCGTCAAAGAACCCATTATTTACGGTGGACGAAAGGGTTCAATTGATTGAGGAAGTAACGAAAAGCATTCCAAATGTTGCTGTCGATACGTTTCAAGGATTACTTGTCGATTATGCGAAAAGTGTTAATGCAAATGCGATTATTCGTGGATTAAGGGCCGTATCAGACTTTGAATATGAAATGCAAATTACTTCAATGAATAGAGTTCTTAACGAGGAAATTGAAACGTTTTTTATTATGACAAATAATCAGTATTCCTTTTTAAGTTCAAGTATTGTAAAGGAAGCAGCAAAATATAGCGGGTCCATATCGGAATTAGTTCCACCTCAAGTTGAAAAAGCGTTGACAATTAAATATTCTAATGACAAGTAAAAAAATAGGAGGGGCGTCCTCCTATTTTTTATAAACATATCTTCTTGAATAAATGAAAATGTATAGTAGTAAGGAACAGATAGTAATAATTGGCCCAAATTCGATTCCCCACTGATATAACTTATCAAGGAAACTATGAGAATTTTGCAGAAATACCGGTAAAGAAATTGGAAATTCATTCGATTCATATTGTTTTCCAAAAATAGGATCCCACATGAGTAAAGTGATAATGGCGGCGAACAATCCGTGAAGAATTCTTGCGATAAAGAATGGTTTAAAACGGATATCTGTTTGTGCAAGGATACTGGCTACCTGGGCCTGTATACTAAAACCGCCAAACCCTAGTATAAAACTAGTAAGGATGGATTGTTGCAGTAATGTTGATTCTTTTACTCGGCTAATTAAATCACTGCCAATTGTTATTTCAAATAATCCTGAAATAAAAGGAATTGTTAGTTGATTTGAAAAATGTAAAATAGCAAAAAACTCTTTAATTACACTTGCCAAAAGTGCTGTAATTTGTAAATGAAAAAGTAAACGGTTAATAACTGAAAATAAAATGATAAAGCCACCAATCATGAGTAATGTATGAATCGAAGAAACGACCGCGTCACCTAAAAGCTTTCCGATCGGTCTTTTATCCTCAATACGCGTTCTATGTAAAGCGCGGATAGCTTCCCAAACACGGAATTTACTATTTTTTACTTCTAATTTTTCCTTTTTAGAGTAACCGTAGAAGCGCATAATCAAGCCTACGAGAATATTCCCTAAATAATGTGCAATCGCAAAAAGGATTCCCAAACCTTTATTATGAAAAAAACCAACGGATACAGCAACAAAGATAAATAGGGGGCTTGAATAATTTGTAAATGAGACGAGCCTCTCCGCTTCAATTTTTGATATTTGTTTTTCTTCCCTCAGCCGCGCAGTAATTTTGGCACCTGCGGGATTTCCTGAAGCCATTCCCATTGCCCAGGCAAATCCGCCAACGCCAGGGACGCGAAATAATGGCCTCATCAAAGGCTCTAAAATAACCCCGATAAATTTCACGACGCCAAATCCGATTAATAATTCAGAAATAACAAAAAATGGAAAAAGGGAAGGGAAGACAGTTCCCCACCATATTGTTAAGCCTCGTTTTGATGCATCAAATGTTTCTACAGGAAGGATAATCATGGAAATAGCTATCAATGTTGCGCCTAGGGCTAAAAATATTGTTTTAAGTTTTGATTGAATCAAGTTATGTGCCTCCCTAATTAATCATATGAATCCATTAAAATATACTTGTCCCCATATAAATCAATATACTCATAGAGAAATTTTTTAGACCATATGATGTTTGTAAATATTAAATTTCCATTAAACATTGTATGAGGTGATATGTGTTGAGTAACCCAAAAATCGGAGTTGCTTTAGGATCCGGCGGTGCACGTGGATTTGCCCATTTAGGCGTATTGAAATCATTAGAGGAAAATAATATTTCAATCGATTACCTTGCCGGGTGTAGTATGGGGGCAATAGTTGCAGCATTTTATGGTGTAGAACATAATATGAATCAGCTCATTAAAATAGCGACAGCTTTTAAAAGAAAATTTTTCTTGGACTTTACGATTCCAAAGATGGGGTTTATATCTGGAAAACGTGTCAAAGAATTTTTAACACTTTTTACACATAACAAAAATTTTGAAGATTTAAAGCTTCCTGTTCAAGTGATAGCGACCGATTTAATCAAAGGTGAAAAAGTAATATTCAAAACGGGTTCAGTTGCAGAAGCTGTACGTGCCAGTATCTCAATACCGGGAATTTTTGTTCCGGAAAAAATAAACGACAGACTGCTAGTGGATGGTGGCGTAATTGATCGGGTACCAGTATCGGTTGTTAAAGATATGGGTTCCGATATTATAATTGGAGTAGATGTTTCATTCGTAAAAAGAGATGCAGAAATTACGAATATTTATGATGTCATAATGCAAAGTATTGATATACTACAAATGGAAAACACGACAAATTATGAAACAATATCTGATTTTTTCATCCAACCGGATGTTTCACTTTATAGTTCAAGAGCTTTTACAAATATTGAAGAAATCATTAAGATAGGAGAAGAGGAAACAAAAAAATATATTCCGGCAATTAAACAGTCGATTGAAGATTGGAAGGTGAGAAATCAGAATGAAACGTAAGATTTGGTCCCGTATATTAATTCTATTTTTAGTGATAATGATTGCACTCTTCTTTTATCGATTACCTTATTATGTAGAAAAGCCGGGTATGGCGCATGAATTAGATTCATATGTACATGTCGAAAACGGCTATCCTGATAAAGGGAAATTGATGTTAACAACTGTCCGTATGGGAAGAGCAAATATTTATGATTATGCATTAGCAAAAATAAAGAAATTTGAGGACATTGTCCCGCTAAATGAGGTTAGGGATGAAAAACAAACGGAAGAGGAATATAATGTTTACCAATTATATTTAATGGAATCTTCCAAAAATAATGCCATTCAGGTAGCATATAAGAAAGCGAACAAATCGTATCATTTTAATTATAAAGGTGTATACGTGCTAGATGTGTACCCGAATATGCCGGCAGCAAAAGTATTAAAAGCTGGCGACAGAATAATTAAAGTGGATGGACATACTTTTGAATCGTCTGAGAAATTTATTCAATATGTTCAGAATAAAAAGGTTGCAGATCAAATAAAAATAACATTTGTACGAGACAATAAGGAAAAAACAACCGACATCCAATTAGCAAAATTTGATGATGCTAATGGTAAAATTGGCATGGGGATTGGTTTAGTCGATGATCGTGAACTAATTGCAAATCCTGTAGTAAAAATGAATACAGAAAGTATCGGAGGTCCGTCAGCGGGGTTAATGTTCAGTTTAGAAATATATAATCAGCTGACAAAAGAAGATATAACAAAAGGCTATAGCATTGCAGGTACTGGCACAATTGAGCCCGATGGGGTAGTTGGCCGCATTGGCGGAATTGATAAAAAAGTAGTAGCTGCAGATAAAGAAGGCGCAAAAATATTTTTCGCCCCAGACGATGAAATAACACCGGAAATGAAAAAAGAATATCCAACAATTGAATCTAATTATAAGGAAGCTTTAAAGGCAGCGAAAGAAATTGGAACAAAAATGAAGATAGTGCCTGTTAAAACTTTTGATGATGCGTTAGCATACCTTGAAGCATTAAAATAACGTAAAACAAAAACCGCTTAGAGTATTTGAATAGCGGTTTTTGTAATTTCTATTTAGTTATTTTGAATATAAATAGGTGGTTGAGAATACTCGGCTTTAAATAATTTTTGTCGATATGGCTCCTGCAATCCATGTGAATATATGTTTGATGCGCGAACATCAAGTTCGATTAATTCGCTTGGAATAGAAGAAATCTTTGAAATAAGCGGAACATCCATTTCTTTTTTGATTCCGCTTAAATACGTTCTCCCTCTTTCTGTCATGCCCAATAGACGGATATATTCAATATGATCGTGATGACGTACCATTTCATTTTTCTTTGTATTGGTTAAAATATGTACACACATTCTTTGAATTCTTGTCCATGTATATCTTTTTGTCTTCACCCTCTGCATAAAATCATGAAAGCTAACGGCATCGTTTGCGAGTCTTTTTAATCGGTGTTCGATCCCTTCTTCAATTTCATATATATTTGCTAAATCGGTCTCTTCAATGGATAATAATCGATATTGAAGAAATGGCCAATACATTTCCCAATTGTGGAATGTTTGATAGTCATTATAATATTCTTGAAGAACGTTTGACGTTGTCTCGGGTACGTATTGCATAATGCCATTAATTGATTGGTTTGCATCAAAGGTCGCCTTACGAATTGATGTTGCACTAGCAATCGTTGATGATGAAAATTCTTCGTCATGATAATTTGCATTTTTTCGTTTAATCGTAAAAGCGCGCATTGGGGATTGAAGTGTATTATTTATTTGCAAATAGTGAAAGCCGAGAATATTATTTGGTTTTGCTAAATCTATGTAATTTTTAGGATCGGAATAAATTTTTTTCATGCTTTGTGAGAGAGCAGTTGGATAACTAACTCCGGTTTTCATTAATTCCTTAACAAAGGCTTCATATTCCACACGGTGATTTTCTATTAAATCGATCGCATCAGAAAATTCGTTAATATTCCCTGATTCACTACCGAAACAGAAAGAATTGCATTTTAAAGCATGTAGAATATTTATAGATCCATAAGCAAAAGTTGCAGCATGTTGTACAGCAAAGGCATAAGGAAGTTCAACAACAATATCTACGCCGGCTTGCAAAGCCATTTTTGCTCTTGCCCATTTAGAAATAATTGCCGGTTCTCCTCGCTGCAGAAAATTTCCACTCATGACAGCGATTATTACATCAGCATCTGTACGTTTTCTAGCCTCTTCTACATGAAAAAAATGCCCATTATGAAATGGATTATATTCAACGATAACTCCAGTACTGTTCATTTTATCCTCCAAATTTTTTTATTCCAAAAGTGGAAATGTTGCTGGAATAGTACTTAATTTCTTTTAATATAACATGGATTCATTTTTGGATAAAACTAAATTAAAATTTTGTATATACTAATTAACAAGGTATAGAAATTTGAAAAATTTTTAGAACAGTATACAATAGATTAAAATACGCAAATACGCGTAAAGATAAAATATTGACAAAAGGTATAATGAAAGCTATAATTACCTTTGTTGTCTTGGAGTGATTACATTGAAATGGTCAACAATTCAATTGTTAAAGTACCGTGGTAAGAGTATGGATATTAATGAAACAATCGATATTGCTGAGGACTTAAAAAAAGGAGATCCGCAAATACGTGATGTTTCACCGATTCATGTAACTGGTAATGCTGATATTACATCTGAAAAAATTGCATTTCATTTACATATAACGGGAAAATTAGTACTTCCTTGCTCGAGAACACTTGTAGATGTGGATTATCCTATTGACGTTAAATCTACCGAGATATATCTTTTAAACTCCACTACCTCATACGAAGAGGAAGAGGATGTTGAAATCCATTATCCTAATGGTGATATTGTAGATTTAGACCCCGTCATAATAGAATTACTCTTACTTGAAATTCCAATACAAGTTTTTAGTGAATCAGCTAAAAATGATGCAAATCTTCCTTCAGGTAATGAATGGGAAGTTGTAACGGAGGAACAAGTTAAACAAGATGAGGAAAGCAAAGAAAAAAAGGTTGATCCACGTTTAGCGGGATTGGCAAAATTCTTTGATGAACAATCGTAAATTTTTGAAGAACCAGCAATACTGGATCTTATAACAACAGTGATCTCTATAAGGAGGTGGGAAGAATGGCTGTACCTTTTAGAAGAACTTCCAAAACAGCGAAGAGAAAACGCCGTACACATTTCAAACTACAAGTTCCTGGCATGGTTGAGTGCCCTAACTGTGGAGAAATGAAACTTGCACACCGTGTATGTAAAGCGTGTGGAACATATAAAGGCAAAGAAGTAGTAAACAACTAGAAATTGTGACAAGAAAAACGTGAAGAGACCATGGCTCTTCACGTTTTTTTAGTTTTCAAAGAAATGTACGGCAATAGAAGATAATGAAGTAAATGACAATAGTAATAAACTATAATTCTCGGTCATAATTAGTCTATCTTTTCTACTAGTAGCATATGTATGAATAAAAAGCTATAGGAGGGATAGACATGTCATCAACACGACAAGATGCTTGGACACATGATGAGGATTTATTACTGGCTGAGGTGGTGTTACGTCACATCCGTGATGGTGGAACCCAGTTACAGGCATTTGAAGAAGTTGGAAAACAAATGAATCGAACTGCTGCAGCATGCGGATTCAGATGGAATTCATATGTTCGCAAACAATATAAATCAGGTATTGAACTAGCGAAAAAACAAAGGAAAGAACGTAAAGGAAAATCAAAATTATCAGAATCACAAACCTTTGAAACAGTTTCCGTTAGTGAGCAAAATACTAATTCTCAAAGCTTCACTGAGCAAAACATAGATCAAAGTATAAGCAATGTGATAAAGTACTTACAGCAACTTCAAAGTGAACAAGGTACAAGTGAAACTACGATACGAGAAAATGAAAAATTAAAGCAGCAAATTCAACAATTAACTGAATCATTGGAAAAACAAAAACAAAGTTATGATAGTTTAAAAAGTGAGTATCAGTCTTTAAAGGAAGAGTACTCCGCTATGGCAGCCATCTTGGAAAAAGCGAGAATATTAACATTGCAACATAAATAAAATATTTTAACAGTCTAATAAAAAAACAAACAGCTTTAGTTAGCTGTTTGTTTTTTCTCTTTTACACCTTCGGGATACCAAACAAGAGGATTTTGTCCTAAATCTCTGTCCATATCATATGTTACTGTTTGAAAGCCCATCTTTTCCCAAAACTCTTTTGATTTCATGCGAGAGTTGGTTTTTATAGGTACACCAAAGCTTTTAGCAAATTCGACGAGTTTTTTTCCGTAGCCTTTAAATTGATAGTCAGGTAGCACTTCTAGTTTCCACAATTCTAAATAGTTTTGTGGAGGATCGAAATATAAATCATATTTGGCGGAACGTTCATAAAGACTCATCCGTGCGACTAATTTATCTCCATAGTAAATACCGTAAAAAGGAGAGTCGCAATTATCTTCAATAATATTTTCTTGTAGATCCTCTAACATTGAAAGTTCTTGCACACCATATTCTTTAAACTTTTTAAACTCTTCAAGAGTTTTGTAATTGATTTTTAATCGTTCAACTTGAATAGGCAATGGAATTCCTCCTTTTAATAAAATAACAATAAACGAATATGATTAAAATAAACTTACCAATCAATCAATATTCATTTTAAATTAATGTAATTAATATAATTATATAACAAAATTATAAAAAATTCTGCTATTATGAAGGAAAACGTTTTCAAAATTTGCAGGAAAAAAACAAAATTTGTAGAAATAATAAAATTGGGGGAGAAATTTTTCATTTTTTATAGTTTGAGTGTCCTTTGATAAGATAGCATTTTCTATTAAAGGACACCAATTATTTATTAATTTTATCGTGTTTTATCCATTCTTCTTTAAGGGGGATTTTGATGAAAAAAATATTAATTGCAAATCGCGGGGAGATTGCCTTACGTATTATTCATACATGTAAGCAAATGGGCATCGAAACGGTTGCCGTTTACTCAGATGCAGATTCCTGCATGCCGTTTGTGAAAGAGGCTGATTATTCTTTCCGTATCGGAGAGTCTCCGGTAAACAAATCTTATTTAAATATGGATCAGTTGATTGAAATTGCGATAAGGGAAAAGGTCGATGGAATTCACCCAGGTTATGGTCTGTTGTCGGAAAATAGTGAATTTGCAAGAAAAGTTGTTGATAATGGAATCATTTTTATCGGTCCATCGCCTGATACAATCGAATCGATGGGCGATAAAATAAAGGCAAGAACGACGATGCATGAAGCAGGTGTACCGATCGTTCCAGGCAGTATTAGGGGGATAAAGAGTCTTGAAGAGGCACAGGATCTTGCTAATCAAATTGGGTATCCAATTATGTTAAAGGCAAGTGGTGGCGGTGGTGGAATTGGAATGGTGCGCTGTGAAAATGAACAAGCGCTCAATCAACACTACGAATCTACTAAAGCGCGGTCGAAAGCATATTTCGGTTCTGATGAAGTATTTATTGAAAAATGTATCGATAATGCCCGTCATATTGAAGTTCAAATCTTCGGTGACCAATATGGAAATATTGTTCACCTATATGAAAGAAACTGTTCGGTGCAAAGAAGAAATCAAAAGGTCATTGAAGAAGCCCAATCACCCAACATATCCAGTGAAACACGAAAAAAGATGTATACAGCCGCAATTGATGCCGCGAAAGCCGTAGGATATAAAAATGCCGGTACAGTAGAGTTTATTGTCGATGAAAATGAACATTTTTATTTTCTTGAGATGAACACGAGATTGCAAGTGGAACATCCTGTAACTGAACTGTTGACCACCCTCGATTTGGTGAAATGGCAAATTCTTGTTGCACGCGGGGAAAAGCTTCCTTTATCCCAGAACGAAATCGAAAAGAGTGGTCATGCAATAGAATTAAGAATTTATGCGGAAGATCCGAAAACCTTTTTCCCTTCTCCAGGAATGATCACTCAATTATCGTGGGGAAATATTGAAGGAGTTCGCATTGATGCAGGATATCATTCCGGATTACAAGTCACCCCTTTCTATGATCCAATGATCGCTAAATGCGTCATATTTGCATCAAATAGAACGGATTGTATACAAAAAGCCCAAGAATTTTTAGACCAAACGATAATAGAGGGCATTAAAACGAACATTCCTTTTTTGAAAAATGTATTACAATCTACAAATTTCCAAAAAGGCGATTATACAACAAATTTAGTCAACCAAATGAAAGTAAGCAATTAATTTGGGGGCTTTGTTTAAGTACTAAGTTGATTTTGCCCTTAAGTTGATTGGAGCGGAAGGTGCGAGACTCCTGCGGGAAAAACGGTTTACGTGAGACCCCGCAGAAGCGTTAGCTTCGAGGAGGCTCACGGGCCGCCCGCGGAAAGCGAGCACCTGCAGCGGAAATCAACAGCCAGGTTTAACAATACCAATTTTTCAAGAAACATATAGGAGGAATAATAAATGATTGAAGTTACAGCATCAATGGCAGGAACTGTGTTAAATGTATTAGTAAATAACGGTGAGGAAGTAGCAGCTGGGCAGGCAGTAGTCATGTTGGAATCAATGAAAATGGAAATCCCGATAGAATCACCAACCGCAGGAAAAGTAAATGAAATTCATGTAAACATCGGTGATTTTGTTAATGAAGGGGATGTGCTTCTAACTATTGAGTAATTAGATAGATAAAAAGGAGGAGTGACCAATGGTGTTTTCCAGCACTGAGCAAACATTTGAAACGAGAAAAGAACAAATAAGACGTGGCGGACCGGAAAAATATCATGAGAAGCTAAAAACACAAAATAAATTATTTGTAAGAGATCGTTTGCAGCTTTTATTTGATTTCGGTGAATACGAAGAAGATGGCATGTTTGCCAATTGTACAGCAGATGATTTACCGGCGGACGGGGTTGTTACAGCCATTGGTAAAATCGGTGGAAAAACGGTTTGTGTTATGGCAAACGATTCTACTGTTAAAGCCGGTTCATGGGGAGCGCGGACAGTAGAGAAAATTATTCGAATTCAAGAAACGGCAGAAAAGTTAAAAGTTCCATTGCTTTATTTAGTCGATTCCGCTGGAGCGCGGATTACGGATCAATTGGAAATGTTTCCGAATCGAAGAGGGGCAGGAAGAATATTTTATAATCAAGTAAAGCTTTCCGGCATGATACCGCAAATTTGCCTATTATTTGGCCCATCTGCAGCAGGTGGCGCCTACATTCCCGCTTTTTGTGATATTGTCATTATGGTTGATAAAAATGCTTCGATGTATTTAGGGTCACCAAGAATGGCCGAAAAAGTTATTGGAGAAAAGGTTTCGTTGGAAGAGATGGGTGGCGCTCGCATGCATTGCACTGTAAGCGGATGTGGGGATGTACTTGTAAATTCCGAACAAGAAGCAATTAAAGAAGCGCAAAAATATTTATCTTATTTTCCAACGAATTTTCAAGAAAAACCTAGTGTAATTGAAGGGGTTGCCCCTAAATCCGGGCGTACGTTGGAAGAAATTATCCCTAAACATCAAAATGCGCCATTTGACATGTATGAATGCATAAACCAATTAATAGATGAAGATAGTTTTTTTGAAATTAAAAAGTTATTCGCTACTGAATTAATCACTGGCTTAGCAAGAATAGATGGCAAGGTAGTTGGAATCATCGCTAATCAGCCGAAAGCAAAAGGCGGTGTGTTATTTGTTGATTCCGCTGATAAAGGTGCGAAGTTTATTCAACTTTGCGATGCGTTCCACATTCCATTGCTGTTTTTATCAGATGTACCGGGATTTATGATTGGCACAAAAGTTGAAAGAGCGGGGATTATCCGCCATGGGGCTAAATTAATTGCCGCGATGAGCTCGGCAACAGTCCCTAAGATTTCTGTCATTGTCCGAAAAGCATACGGAGCGGGATTGTATGCAATGGCAGGACCGGCATTTGAACCTGATTGCTGCATCGCATTGCCGACTGCACAAATCGCGGTTATGGGACCGGAAGCGGCGGTCAATGCAGTGTACTCGAATAAAATACAAGCGATTGAGGATCCGAAGGAAAGAATTGCTTTTATTCAAGAAAAACAAAAAGAATATCAAGAAACAATCGATATTTATAAGCTAGCATCGGAATTAATTGTTGACGAAATTGTAGAACCTAATCGGTTAAGAGCTGTATTAATTAATCGATTCAGTTTATATGAAACAAAGGAATTGCAATTTAGTACGAGAAAACATCCAGTCTATCCAGTATAATTTTTTAAGGGACAGATACTACTTCTAGTGTCTGTCCCTTAATATTTTGTTAAAATGGTAGTAGAAGTATATATAGAACGGAGGATATTATGAGGATTGGAATACTCGGAGCCGGATCAATAGGATTACTTTTTGCATCCTACCTAGGCAAGCAATTTGATGTTACGCTCTTTCCCCGTAGACATGAACAGATGGATCTAATTAACGAAAAAGGGGTAACAATTGAAACACTAGATTCAACTTTTACAACTAGAGTGAGAGCAACGCTTGATAAAAATGAGTTTAATAAGCAAGAATTAATTATTATTGCCGTTAAACAATATCATCTTGAAAACATACAAGCAGATATTACTAACATACATAATGAGATCCCGTTGTTATTTTTGCAAAATGGAAAGTCACATTTAAAACTAATCAATCATTTAGAACATGAATCAATTATTGTGGGATCGATTGAACATGGTGCATTAAAAATAAACGAAACAACAGTAGTGCATAATGGAATTGGATTAACGAAACTAGCTCCTTATCGAGGGGAGATAAATCGTATTAGCCCGCTTCTCAATTGGCATAGTGAATATTTTCAATTCAAAATTTATTTAGATTATAAAGAGATCCTTTTAAAAAAATTATTAGTAAACGCTATAATTAATCCATTAACGGCTATATTGAAGGTGAAAAATGGGGAACTAATTAAAAATACTTTCTTTATGCGAATTTTTCATGATTTATATAATGAGATTATTCCATTATTTCCGGAATTAGATTCCAAGATGGTTTTGAATGAAATCATTAGGATTTGCAGAAATACGGAAAATAACGAATCCTCAATGTTAAAGGATATTACTTTACAAAGGAAGACA
Organism: Heyndrickxia sporothermodurans; assembly: GCF_003055045.1. Taxonomy (NCBI): domain Bacteria; kingdom Bacillati; phylum Bacillota; class Bacilli; order Caryophanales; family Bacillaceae; genus Heyndrickxia; species Heyndrickxia sporothermodurans. The sequence continues at coordinate 222,374 of NZ_NAZB01000011.1, read as the reverse complement.
GAAATTGATGCAATTGTCGGATATATATTAGAGCTAGCTAAGGAAAAAAATGTCCAATTGCCCTTAACAAATATGGTTTATGGCATGATTAAAGGGATGGAAAAGAGTGGAATTGAATGAGTACTTTTATATCTTGGATGATCGCAATATTAATAATCATTCCTTTTATTGGATATTTTCTATCGTTTGTATTGGTCAAACAAACAACGAAAAATCATCGAAAAGCGGTAACCATCTCGATTGATATTACAACCCTAATTTTAATTATTTCTGTACATTTTTTTATTAAAACAATTTGGGGACAATCTTTTCTATGGCTAATTGTTCTAGTTATGTTACTATTAGCGTTATTGTTTGCGATTGTTTATCGATATTTTCGTGATGAAATTGATTATGTAAGGATTTTTCGCGGGTATTGGCGTTTGAATTTTTTGTTATTTTTCTGCATTTATATTATTTTACTTCTATATGGATTAACCTCTAGTGTAATGGAATCTGTAATTGGTAGCTAAATTGCGCCTTCACTAAAGCAAGATTTTTTATTTTCCTTTCTAATGATGGTATACTCTTTGAAGAAAATAGTGTAGCGTGGAAAATTAGACGACAAATTGTGCTATGAGAAAGGAAGAATTACAAAATGGAACTGGAAACCATCTCGATTCCAGCAACAAATCGCTTTGCCTCGCTGTATATAGACCAAAAGCAGCCTGTTAAAAGTTTTTTTCATTATGATATAACAAATTCTCATGTTTTTGAAAAAAGGTTGGCAGATTTACATAAAAGAAACTTTGCAAGAGATGAGCTTGCTAATTGTATTGAAACATATATGGAACGTTTTCCGAAATCCGGAGAAATAAAAGAATCATTACTCAAGTTAAAACTTGAAGATTCATCTGTAGTCATTGGCGGTCAACAAGCGGGTTTATTAACGGGTCCTTTATATACAATACATAAAATTATTTCGATCATTCATCTTGCTAAACAACAAGAAGAAAAACTAGGGAAACCGGTTGTGCCAATTTTTTGGATAGCCGGAGAGGACCATGATTATTTAGAAATCAATCATGTATTTGTTGAAAGCGAAAGGTCGTTAAAAAAAATCAGCTATTCAGAAGGACCAATCGATAAAAGAATGGTTTCTGATATTGTTTATGATAAGAATCAATTAAGTAAATGGATAAAAAAGGTATTTGAGCATTTTGGCGAGACCGTTCACACTAAAAATATCATGGCCCTAATTGATGAAGCGTTAAATCAATCCAAGTCATTAGTAGATTTTTTTACGTATATCGTTGTCGATTTATTTAAAGGCTATGGACTGCTTGTCATCGACTCTGCCGATAAAAATTTACGTCAATTAGAAGTCCCATTTTTTCAAAAACTCATCGAAAACCAACAACGAATTACTGATTCTGTTATCTGTCAACAAACGTTGATTAAAGAAAATGATTTTCCAAATGCAATTGACATAAGTGAGAATGCTTTAAATTTATTTTATTATAATGGTATGGAAAGAATTTTATTAGAATATCAACAAGAAAAAGATGGATTTGTGGGGAAGAATGGGGAAGTCTTTTTTACAAAAAACGAACTTCTCGATATTTTGGAGGAAAATCCGAGTGCATTTAGTAATAATGTGGTGACTCGTCCCATTATGCAAGAATGGCTATTTCCTACATTAGCATTCATAGCAGGTCCGGGAGAAATTGCTTACTGGGGTGAGCTGAAATTAGCATTTGAAGGACTGCAATTTCAAATGCCTCCGATCATTCCAAGATTGAACATAAGCCTATTGGAACGTTCGATTGAGTCTGATATGAATGAATTGAATTTGGATGTTGAAAAAGTTATTCGTCATGGATTGCAGGATGAAAAACAAGTGTATTGGGATTCAATTAAAAATCATGATTTGGAAAGGCTGATCAGTGAATCAAAAGCTTTCTTAGAGACTCAATATAAACAAATGGAAGCGAAAGCTGATAAAGGTTTATTACCGATTGTAGAGAAAAACCTTCAATTTCATCAAAATCAATTGGACTTTCTTCAAAGAAAAGCGGATATAATGATATCCGAAAAAAACGATGTCATGCTTGAACGATATAATCGCATAGAACGACTTCTGAAACCAAACGGAGCACCACAGGAACGAATATGGAACATCTATTACTTCTTAAACAAATACGGCGAAACATTTATTGACCAAATCATGACACTTCAATATCAGTTCGATGGCAAACATAAATTAATTCGAATTTAGACTAGCATTGTAGCTAGTCTCTTTTTTTTTTTTATGAAATTTAAATAAATTAGCAGGAATTTTCCATTCTGATAGAAAATATTAAAAAGAGGTGGTGAAAGGTGGGGGAATGTGGTACATTATTTATAGAAAGTGGGGGCTTGTACTATGTTCATGGGGGAATACCAACATAACATTGACGCAAAAGGGCGTTTAATCGTTCCGGCAAAGTTTAGAGAACTCCTCGGTGATACCTTTGTGATTACGAGAGGATTGGATCGATGCTTATTTGGTTACCCACTTGAAGAATGGAAACAAGTTGAAGAGAAATTAAAAGCCCTCCCATTAACGAAAAAAGACGCTCGTGCATTTACCCGTTTTTTCTTTTCAGGTGCCTCCGAAAGTGAATTTGATAAACAAGGAAGGATTAATATTCCTTCTCCACTCGTCAGTTACGCACAATTACAAAAAGAATGTATTGTTCTAGGAGTTTCTAATCGAATTGAGATTTGGAGTAAAGAATTATGGGGAGACTACTTTGAAGAGTCTGAAGAATCATTTGCTGAAATCGCTGAAAATATGATTGGCTTTGACATATAATTCTTAACCACGATAGAGTACTCTAAAATATTAATTCGTTTAGAAAGGTGATACAACATGTTCAAACATACTACAGTGTTATTGAAAGAAACAGTCGATGGACTAAATATCAAACCGGATGGAGTGTATGTCGATTGTACACTTGGCGGAGCGGGACATAGTGAGTATTTATTATCCCAGCTATCCGCTAAAGGAAAATTATATGCCTTTGATCAGGACGAAACAGCAATCGAACATGCGAAAGAAAAGCTAAAAAAATACGAAAATCAAGTAATATTTATTAAAAGTAATTTCCGTTATATTAAACAAGAACTAAACAAGATTGGTGTTGAGAAAGTAGACGGTATTCTTTATGATCTCGGTGTTTCCTCGCCGCAATTAGATACACCGGAACGTGGTTTTAGTTACCACAATGATGCACCTCTCGACATGCGTATGGATTTACAAGGTGATGTTTCAGCATATGATGTTGTAAATGAATGGCCGTATGAAGATTTAGTTCGAATTTTTTTCAAATATGGTGAAGAGAAATTTTCAAAGCAAATTGCCAGGAAAATAGAAGCAGCAAGAGAAAATGGTCCAATTAAAACAACTGGTGAATTAGTAGAATTAATTAAAGAAGGTATACCTGCACCGGCAAGACGTAAAGGTGGTCACCCTGCGAAAAGGGTTTTCCAAGCTATAAGAATTGCTGTAAACGATGAATTAGGTGTATTCGAAGATTCATTAAAACAAGCTATTGACCTATTAAATCCAGGTGGGAGAATTAGTGTCATTACGTTTCACTCTTTAGAGGATCGAATATGTAAATCAATTTATAAAGAAGCAAGTAGTGGGCCAGAATTGCCGCCAGGATTGCCAATAATACCTGACGAATATAAGCCTAAATTAAAGATCATTACTAGAAAACCGATTGTTCCGGATGTTTCAGAACTCGAGGAGAATAATCGTGCTCGATCTGCTAAACTGCGAATTGCTGAGAAAAATTAAGAAATGATGAATGGGGGTCCATAAATTGAGTAATTTAGCAAGAAAACAACAACAACCATATATACAACCGAAGATTCATACAGAACCGAAAATTCAACCAATACATAGGCGCAGTCAAATCACATTAGGTGAAAAGCTATTAGCTGCGCTCGTTATCGCATTTGTTTGCATTATGGCTATTAAGGTTATTGCTACGCAAGCAGCAATATATAAAGTGAATAAAGAAATTCATCAGATGGAAGCCTCTGTTCAAACAAAGAAAAAGGTAAATGAAGATTTAAAAATGCAAGTTAGTGACTTAAGCAAATATGAACGTATTCGGGAAATTGCTAAAAAGCAAGGATTAAAAATGAATGACAAAAATATTAAGGTTGTTGAGGGACAATGAGAAAAAGTAAAATTAGCATGAACATCGGAGCAGCGATATTATTTCTAATATTCGGCCTGCTCTTTTTTATACTAATCGTTCGGATGTTAACGATTCAGGTATCGGGCCAGGTTCAAGGCAAACCGTTAGCTGCAATGGCAATGAAGCAACATTTAAAAAATACAGAAATTGAGTCAAAACGCGGGAATATTTATGACGTTAATGGGAAAGTCATTGCAGAGGATACAACTTCTTTTCGCCTGCAAGCGATTCTCGATAAGAAAATGACCATTGATCCAAAACATCCAAACCATGTGACGGACCCGCAAAAAACGGCGGAACAGCTTGCAAAATATATCGATATGCCGGAAAACGAAATATATAAACGTTTAACGAAAAAAGGTGCAAAGCAAGTTGAATTCGGCAAAGCAGGGGAAGATGTACCGTATAAAACGAAGGAAAAAATTGAAAAATTAAAACTTCCTGGAATAATATTCGCCCGGGAATCTAAACGATACTATCCAAATGGTGTGTTTGCATCACATGTCATTGGTTTTGCTCAAAAACCGGAGGAACTAAATAAAAAAACAGGTAAAATAGAAATAGGGGAAAAAACAAAAGGGAAAATGGGAATTGAACAATTTTATGATAAAGATCTCCAAGGGACAGACGGGAAAATCCAGTTTGAAGGAGATGCATGGAGTTATTTAATTCCCGGTTCTAAGGAAAAGGTGAAAAAGCCCAAAAACGGAAAAGATATTTATTTGACTATCGATAAAAAAATCCAAAGCTTCTTAGAAGATGCGATGACCGAGGTTGACAAAAAGTATAATCCGAAAGAAATGGTAGCTATTGTCGCAGATCCGAAAACAGGGAAAATTTTAGGAATGTCACAAAGGCCTACCTTTGACTCGATGACTCGTGAAGGCATCGAAAAGAAATGGCAAAATCTAGCGATAGAAGAACCGATTGAACCGGGATCAACGATGAAAATATTTACATTAGCAACAGCTGTCCAACAAGGTGTGTTTAATCCGAATGAAAAATATATGTCTGGAACTTTCAAAGTTAAAAATGATCCAAGACCTATTAATGATTGGAATTATGGACAAGGTTGGGGACCGATCACATATTTGGAAGGTGTTCAACGATCATCAAATGTAGCATTCGCTAAATTGCTTGATAAGATTGGAAAAGACACGTTTCGTACGTATCTAGATCGTTTTCATTTTGGTGTTCCAACAAACATCGGCTTACCGAATGAAGCGTCGGGAAAAATACTATACAACTGGCCAAAAGAAAAATATACGACGACCTATGGCCAAGGAACAACTGTTACACCTATCCAAATGGTCCAAGCGGCAACTGCGATTGCGAATGATGGCATTATGATGAAGCCATATATTGTTGATAAAGTAGTAGATCCGAATAATAATAAGGAAGAAAAAACAAAACCGGAATCAATTGGCAAGCCTATTAGTGCAGATACAGCTAAAGAAGTTAGGGATATTTTACGTACAGTTGTAACAAGTAAACACGGAACTGGTAAAGGATATGAAATTGAAGGATACTCTGTCACTGGAAAAACAGGTACTGCGCAAATTCCCAATCCTAATGGTGCCGGATATTTAAGAGGAGGAAGTGACTATATTTTTTCATTTTTAGGTATGGCACCGAAGAAAGATCCGAAATTAATTGTTTATGTAACAGTAAAACAGCCACAGACGACTTATGAAAATGGCTCCAAAGTTGTACAATCAATATTTAATCCGGTTATGAAAAATAGTTTACAATACTTAAATATTAAACCTGCAAAAATGGAAAAATCAGAAATTAAAAACATTCCAAATGTAGATAAGAAATCAGTTAGTGATGCGATAACTACATTAAAAGATTTAGGATATGAGGCGATTGCAATCGGGGATGGCAACCAAGTTATTGATCAATTGCCGAAAGCTGGTTCTACTCTGCTTCAAGGAGAAAAAGTCATTCTAAAAACGAACGGAAAACCATCCGTTCCCGATATGTTACATTGGTCAAAAAGAGATGTATTAAAAGTTGTGGAGTTACTAGATTTAAAACTTAATATGATTGGAACTGGTTATGTAACGAAGCAAAATATTAGTCCATCCTCACCGATTAAGACAGGTGACCATCTAGTAGTAAATTTTCAATCTGCAGAAAATATGGAAACACCGAAAAAAGATAAAAAGAAAAATGAAGACGATTCTCCACTTGATTAACACAAGGCTGACCTATTGAAAAGGTCAGCCTTGTTCTGTTCTATTGCTACATGTACAAGCATATATTCTAGTTGAGAAATGTGAAATGTACGAGTCATTACTAGAATAAGAGGAGGATCGTTTACGTGAAACGTGTATCCAATGTAACAGTTAGAAAACGATTAGTAATTGTTCTTTTTGTTGGGATATTAATATTTGGTATCATTGATGTCAGGCTAGGTTATGTCCAATTAGCTTTAGGAAACTGGTTAACAAGTGGTGCGAAGGAATTGTGGAGCAGGGAAATTCCGTTTGAACCTGAGAGAGGTAAGATCATTGATCGAAATGATATACCAATTGCGGAAAATAAAAGTGCGCCAACCGTATTTGTTGTCCCAAGACAAGTAGTAAACCCGGGTGAGACTGCAGAAAAGCTAGCTTCTGTATTAAATGCTTCCAAAGAGAAAATTTACAAGCAAATTACAACAAATTCACGGATGGAAAGAATTAAAGAAGGGAGAAAAATTTCTACTGATAAAGCAAATGAAGTAAGAAATTTAAAATTGAAAGGTGTTTATATTGGAGAGGATTCACAAAGATACTACCCGTACGGCAGCTATTTGTCGCATGTTTTAGGGTTTACAGGAGTAGACAATCAGGGGCTGATGGGACTAGAACTTTTTTACGATGAAGAGTTAAAAGGTGAAAAAGGTTCTGTTCAATTTTATTCCGATGCAAAAGGGAGAAGGATGCCTGATATGTCAGACGATTATAAACCGCCGAAAGATGGCCTTGATTTAAAGCTGACAATCGATACGAAGGTACAGACGATCATCGAAAGAGAGTTGGATATTGCTGAAACGAAATATACACCGGATGGTCTTATCGCAATCGCTATGAACCCGAAAACAGGTGAAATTTTAGGGATGTCGAGTCGACCGACGTTTAATCCCGCTAAATTTCAAGACGTAAAACAAGAAGTTTATAATCGGAATTTGCCTATCTGGAGTACGTATGAACCAGGTTCAACTTTTAAGGTTATTACGTTGGCCGCTGCGCTAGAAGAGGGGAAAGTTGATCTCGATAAGGACTCTTACTATGATAAAGGGAGTATTAAAGTAGCGAATGCCAATTTGAAATGCTGGAAACGAGGGGGACATGGGCAAGAGACTTTCTTAGAGGTAGTGGAAAACTCTTGTAACCCAGGTTTTGTAGAATTAGGACAACGACTTGGGAAAGAGAAATTATTTAAATATATTCGCAATTTTGGATTTGGTGACAAAACAGGGATTGATTTGGCTGGAGAATCGAAAGGAATCTTATTTAATATGAATAGAGTGGGGCCGGTAGAACAAGCTACGACCGCATTTGGACAAGGAGTGTCTGTCACACCAATTCAACAGGTAGCTGCTGTTTCTGCTGCTGTAAATGGCGGAACATTATTTGAACCATTTGTTGCAAAAGAACTCGTTGATCCGAAAACAAAGAAAACGGTTATGGAAAAAAAGCCTGTTGCAAAGCGAAAGGTCATTTCTAAGGAAACTTCAAAGGAAGTACGAAGAGCTTTGGAAAGCGTTGTCGCAAAAGGAACGGGAAAAAAAGCATTTGTAGAGGGCTACCGTGTAGGTGGAAAAACGGGTACAGCTCAAAAGCCGAAGCCGGGTGGAGGATATTTAGAAAATAACTATGTTCTTTCATTCATAGGTTTTGCACCAGCTGATGATCCGCAAATCGTTGTTTATTTAGCCGTTGATAATCCCAAAAACACTGTTCTTTTTGGAGGACAGGTGGCAGCTCCTATAGCTGGGACAATCATTGGGGATAGTCTTCGTGCAATGGGCGTTAAACCAAGAAAAAAACAAATGGAAAAAGAAATTACTCCTTATTTGGATACTCCTATGATAAAAGTGCCGGATCTAAAAGGATTAACGAAAAAAGGCCTATTAGAACAATTAGATAATCTAAAATTAGACGTATCAGGAAAAGGAGAGACAGTTATTAGACAAGACCCTCAGCCAGGAACAAAAGTGGAAGAAGGGGCTACAATACGTGTTTATATGAATTAAAATCGGACAATTACATTATTGTTGAAAGAAGCGGCATTTGTTTGCTGCTTCTTTTTGCTAAAGAAATAGCATCAATCAGTTTTTTTTAGTAAAATAGATAAGGACTGCTTTTTATCTGCCTATTTGGAAATCGTCTACTTTTCCATAGGTTGAACTATTGGAGGATTAAAAAATGAAATTACATACGTTACTTAAAGTATTGCCACTAATAAAACAACCAAATGAAAATCCGGAAGTTATCGAAATTGTTCAAGACAATCGGAAAGTAACAAAGGGATCATTATTTATTTGCATTAAAGGTCTTACAGTTGACGGACATACGTTTGCAAAAGAAGCCGAGGAAAAAGGTGCAGTAGCAATTGTCGCAGAGCATCCTGTTGATGTCACAATCCCTGTGATTATTGTGAAAAATACGAAAAGAGCTATGGCTATACTCGCAGATGCCTTTTATGAACAACCTACGAAAAAGCTACATTTAATTGGTATTACAGGAACAAATGGAAAAACAACAACAAGTCATTTAATTGACCAAATTTTTCGCGATGCGGGCAAAGTAACAGGACTGATCGGAACGATGTATATAAAAATGGCGGAGCAAATTCTGGATACAAAAAATACAACTCCTGATAGTATGACACTTCAAAAAACGTTTAAACAAATGGTTGATTTGAATGTGGATTCTGCTATTATGGAAGTTTCCTCTCATGCATTAGATCAAGGGCGAGTAATGGGGTGTGATTACGATATCGCTGTGTTCACGAATTTGACGCAAGATCATTTAGATTATCACCATACGATGGAAGAGTACCGAAGAGCAAAAAGCTTATTGTTTTCCCAACTAGGAAATACATATGATCACAATCGTCCGAAATTCGCTGTCCTAAATACGGATGACCCGGCTTCGGAAAAAATTCAAAAAGAAACGGCTGCACATATTATTAGCTATGGAATTGATCATGAAGCAGATTTTTATGCAAAAAACATTGAAATAAGTGCAAAAGGAACGACTTTTACACTGAAATCTCCAGAAGGAGAACATGTGCTGCATATTCAACTAATAGGAAAGTTTAGCATATATAATGTGTTGGCAGCTATTGCAGCTGCATATGTTTCTAATATTCCAATGGAACAAATTATCCATTCAATCGAATCAATTAAAGGGGTTGCCGGCAGATTTGAGTTAGTTCATGGTGGGCAGGATTTTCCAATTATTGTTGATTATTCACATACCCCGGACAGTCTTGAAAATGTCTTGAAAACAATTCAACATTTTGCCAAAAAACGTGTTTTTGTCATTGTTGGATGTGGTGGCGACAGGGATAAAACAAAGCGCCCTATTATGGCGCAAATCGCTTGTCAGTATGCTTCTGATCCAATCTTTACTTCCGATAATCCCCGAAGTGAAGATCCTGTCCAAATTTTAAAAGATATGGAGGCAGGTGTGACGGGAAAGAATTATCAAACGATTGTTGATCGTCGCGAAGCAATTTTTTATGGCATAAAACAAGCTAAAAGTGGGGACGTCGTTTTAATTGCTGGGAAAGGACACGAAACTTATCAACAAATTGGAGATCAAATTCTTGAGTTTGATGATCGTGTTGTAGCTTTAGAAGCGGTAAAGGAGAATGGATGAATGCTATCAATCAAAGATATTAATCATCTTTCAAATAGTATGAGGGGGATTAATCAGTCGAATATTACATTTGAACTAGTATCAATATTCTCAGACTTCCCTCAACCAAAAGGATTATTTATACCGATACATGATGCTAATTTGGATAAAGCAATTGAAAATGGAGCGATTGCGGCAATATGGAAGGAGAATGAACCACTTCCATCTTATACGCCAAACCATTTTCCAGTTTTTTTTGTCAAACAGCCTATTGCAACATTACTTACTTTATGTGAGGATTACAAGGGGAAATTAAATCAAAAAGAGTGTGAAACAATGACTAAATTTGCATTTTATTCACCTTCACTTCTGAACGGCTCGAAATACACATATGATATAGCTGTAGAAGATGAACGGTTAAAAGAAACGATAAAAAAATATATAGAAAAGAGTAGGAAGGGATAGAATGATGGAGCAAGCATTATTTTTTACAATTTTAATGGGATTCCTAATTACTGCACTACTTTCTCCTATTTTTATTCCTTTTTTAAGAAGATTAAAATTTGGGCAAAGTATTCGCGAGGAAGGGCCAAAATCGCACCAAAAGAAAACGGGAACACCTACTATGGGTGGAATAGTTATTCTTTTATCAATTATTATTACAACACTTATTATGACAGGGAAATTATCCGAACCGACGGTAAAAACTTATCTGCTTTTATTAGTTACTGTTGGCTTTGGCTTACTAGGGTTTTTAGATGATTTTATTAAAGTTGTCTTAAAAAGAAATTTAGGGCTAACTTCTAAGCAGAAGTTACTTGGACAAATTATCATATCAGTTATTTTTTATATTGTATTTCGTCAATTCAATTTTTCAACTGTGATTACAATACCTGGTATTGATTATTCATTCGATTTAGGATGGTTTTATTTAATTTTTATCATTTTTTGGCTAGTAGGATTTTCGAATGCAGTTAATTTAACAGATGGACTTGATGGTCTTGTTTCAGGTACTTGTGCGATTGCATTTGGAGCATTAGCAGTATTAGCATGGAATCAATCACAATTTGAAGTTGCTGTGTTTGCTGTTGCGGTTGTTGGTGCAGTATTAGGTTTCTTAGTGTTTAATGCACATCCAGCAAAAGTGTTTATGGGAGATACCGGATCATTGGCACTTGGAGGCGCCATTGCAACTATTGCAATTTTAACAAAGCTAGAAATTTTACTTATCATTATTGGTGGGGTTTTCGTTATTGAAACTTTATCTGTTATTTTACAAGTCATTTCTTTTAAAACAACGGGAAAAAGGATCTTTCGAATGAGTCCGTTACACCATCATTATGAATTAGGTGGTTGGTCAGAATGGAGAGTTGTTGTAACTTTTTGGACAGTAGGGTTATTATGCGCTATATTAGCGATTTATATTGAGGTGTGGTTGTAAGTGAAAAAGACGAATCAATATCAACATAAGAAAATATTAGTATTGGGACTCGCAAAGAGTGGGGTTAGTGCTGCCTCGCTTTTACATAGTTTAGGTGCTTTTGTTACCGTAAATGATTTTAAACCTCTTGATGAAAATCCGGAAGCTCAAGGGTTATTAGAGCAGGGGATAAAAGTTATTTGTGGAAGTCACCCGATCGAATTATTGGATGAGGGCTTTGAATTAATCGTAAAGAACCCGGGGATTCCCTATACGAATCCTTTAGTTGCTGGTGCAATTGATCGAGGGATTCCCGTCATAACCGAAGTGGAACTTGCTTACCAAGTTTCCGATGCACCGATCGTAGGCATTACAGGGACAAATGGGAAAACAACGACGACAACGTTAATTTTTAATATGCTACAGGCCGATAAAGAATTTCACCCGTTAATTGCAGGAAATATTGGAACGGTGGCATCAGAGGTAGCACAAAAGGCGACAGAAGATAATCAAATGGTCGTGGAATTGTCATCCTTTCAATTAATGGGAATACAATCATTTAAACCGCATATTGCAGTGATTACCAATATTTATGAAGCGCATCTAGATTATCATGGAACAAAACAAGAATATGCAAAGGCAAAAGCAAATATTACAAAAAATCAATCTGAAGAGGACTACTTAATCGTAAATGCTGATCAAGATGAATTAATTGAGCTAATTTCCTTTTCAAAAGCTAAATTAATTCCATTCTCAACAACTACAAATATTGCAAATGGTAGTTCAATTATAAACGGAATGGTTTCCTTTTTAGGCGAGGAAATCATGCCAAAGAGTGATATTACTTTACCAGGAGATCATAATTTGGAAAATATATTAGCAGCTGTAGCAGCAGCGAAGCTATTAGGTGTAAGTAATCAAGCGATTAGAAAAGTGTTAACTACCTTCAAAGGTGTGAAACATCGTACTCAATTTGTTGATGAAATTTTGGGAAGAAGATTTTTTAACGACTCTAAAGCAACAAATATTTTGGCAGCTCAAAGTGCATTAAATGCATTTAATGAACCTGTTATTTTGTTAGCGGGAGGACTTGATCGCGGGAATGGTTTTGATGAATTAATCCCAGCAATGAAAAATGTTAAAGCGATGATTACTTTTGGTCAAACTGCTAGTAAACTTGAGGAAGTTGCTCAAAAAGCGGGAATAGAAATCATTAAACGTGTCGATAATGTTGAGAAGGCAGTACCAGTAGCATTTGATTTGTCAAATCCCGGAGATGTTATTTTACTGTCACCTGCTTGTGCAAGTTGGGATCAATATAAAACTTTTGAAGTTCGCGGTGATATTTTTATTGATGCAGTGCATAAGCTAAAATAAGGGCTTGTCAAACTGCTTAAGGATGAACATCTTGAGATTGAACAAAAACGAGCTCTAATCTTTCACTCTCGAGGTGTTGACTTTGCCGGTTAAAAAATCGAATCCCGATTTTATGTTAATTATTGTTACACTCACATTGTTGACTGTTGGACTTATTATGGTTTATAGTGCTAGTGCGATTTGGGCCAATTTTAAATTTGATGACTCCTTCTTTTTTGCAAAACGACAGCTTTTATTTGCCGGGGTTGGTGTAATCGCTATGTTTTTTATTATGAATGTCGATTACTGGACATGGAGATCATGGGCAAAAGTCATTTTAATTGGCTGTTTCCTCTTATTGGTACTGGTGCTAATACCGGGGATTGGTATGGAGCGAAATGGTTCAAGGAGCTGGATTGGTGTTGGTGCCTTTTCTATTCAGCCTTCTGAATTCATAAAATTGGCAATGATTGCTTTTTTAGCCAAGTTTTTATCTGAACAACAAAAATATATAACGACAATTAAGAAAGGCTTACTTCCATCCTTATCTCTTGTATTCCTTGCATTTGGCATGATTATGTTACAACCGGATTTAGGAACGGGCACAGTAATGTTAGGAACATGTATTGTAATGATTTTTATTGCTGGTGCAAGAATATTCCATTTTGTCATTTTAGGTTTAATAGGTGTTGGTGGTTTCGTTGCCTTAATATTATCAGCTCCGTATCGTATGGCGAGAATTACCTCATTTTTAGATCCATGGCAAGACCCGCAAGGAACAGGATTTCAGATCATTCAGTCGCTTTTTGCCATTGGACCAGGTGGATTATTTGGACTAGGGTTAGGTGAAAGCAGGCAAAAATTCTTCTACTTACCTGAACCACAAACGGATTTTATTTTTGCTATATTGTCAGAAGAATTAGGGTTTATTGGCGGCACCTTTGTCCTTCTGCTGTTTTCCCTATTATTATGGAGAGGGATTCGAATCGCTCTAGGTGCACCAGATCTCTATGGCAGTTTCTTAGCAGTTGGGATCATATCGATGGTAGCCATCCAGGTTATGATAAACATTGGAGTTGTAACAGGCTTGATGCCTGTCACTGGGATTACTTTACCATTTTTAAGTTATGGTGGATCGTCCTTAACATTGATGCTAATGGCGATAGGGGTATTGCTAAATATTAGCAGATACGCACGATTATAAATAGCATAAGTCACAGTAAATACAAAACCCTTTTTTAAGGGTTTTGTTTACGTTTAGGACTTTTTATCTACAGTTATATTACAATCATATAATTATTCTTTTACTAGAGTTTAAACTGGTTTAGAATATAGTATGATAGAAACGAAAAAGATAAGAGAAATGAAAAAAGGGGGGTAAAATGTGCCAGATGGAAAAGTTGTCTCTTTAGAAGATCGAATTCCAAAACTTAAAGAACAGCGGAAAAGAAAAACAAATCGTCGTCTGATCCTTTTAATTTCTGTTTTCTTTTTGCTAATACTGTTAATTATCTACTTTCAATCCCCTCTTAGCCACGTGAATAAAATTAAAGTAGAAGGTAATAAAACAATTAGCGACGAGTCAATCATACAGAAATCGGGATTATCAAGAAGGACGAATGTATGGAAAGTGAATAAAGAGGAAACCGCTGCAAAGGTCGAATCAATTCCGGAAGTAAAGAAAGCTTCAGTTAAAATTGTTTTTCCGAATAGTATTGTTGTCAATATTACGGAACATGCTAAAATTGCCTACATATCTAACGGTAAAAAGCTTTTACCGGTTCTTGGAAATGGAAGTGTTCTAAACAAACAACAAGATGATATATTGACTAACATACCGATACTAACTAGTTTTAAAAAGGGAAAATTTTTAAACGAAATGGTAGACCAGCTTAAGCAATTACCTGATGAAATACTAAATTCAATTTCGGAAATTCACTATGATCCAAAAAAGACGGATAATTATCATATTACAATGTATATGAATGACGGCTTTGAAGTTTCAGCAACGATGAGAACATTAGCTAGCAAAATCATTTATTACCCTTCAATTGTTTCTCAACTGGATCCGAAAGAAAAAGGTATTATCGATTTGGAAGTGGGATCGGTTTTTAAATCTTTTAAAGCTAAGGGAAAAGACAAAAATGGCGAGTAGAAAATCAAAAGGAAAAAGTGTTATACTCGCTCTCGTCTGTATTGTGTTAGGTTTCATGCTTGCATTTTCCTATAAACTAGCAAACAAAGAACAATCAAGTAGTGAAAAACTAACAGATCCACAATTTGCAAGAGAAACAGAATTGAGAAAACAATTGATTAGACTAAAGCAAGATAATCGTTCATTGCAAAAGGAATTAGAAAAAAAACAAAGTACTGTTCGGACAATGGAAAAAGACTTGTCTAAGGAAGAACAAGTTTTTTTTAATCTTGCAGAAGATGCTGAGAAGTACAGAATGTATTTGGGTAAAGTCAAGGTTGCAGGAAAAGGTATAGATGTGACACTTGAAGATGGTGCATATGACCCGAAAAAGGAGAATGTCAATAGCTATATCGTGCATGATCATCATGTATTTAAAGTAATTAATGAGTTATATGTTTCCGGTGCCCAAGCAATAGCAATTAATGGCCAGAGAATTAACCATAATTCATATATCATTTGTAATGGCCCGGTAATTACCGTTGATGGTGTCCCTTTTCCGGAACCGTTTAAGATTTCGGCAATTGGCGATCCGGATGTACTGGCATCGGCATTGTCAATTACTGGTGGTATAAAGGACCAACTTGTAAACGATAATATTATCTTTACGGTAGAAAAAAAGGATCAAATACAAATCGGACCGATTTTTGGTGAATCTTAAAAGATGCAAAGGAGAAAAGGAGTGGGGTCAAAATTTACAATAAGTATGACATTGATTACTGTGATAATTGGATTCATGCTGGCCATCCAATTTCAAACAGTTAAAGAGCCGAAGGTGCGGGATACTAGAGATGTTTGGGCGTTAAGAGATGACTTAATTAAAGAACAGGAATTACAATCGAAATTACTTGAAGAGATTCGATCAAATGAAGAACGGATATCTAAGTATAAAACGAAAATAAAAGACAGCAAAGAAATGGCGTTAAAAGAGACACTCGAAGGATTAAAAAAAGAAGCGGGACAAACAGACATAAAAGGTCCAGGTCTTGTCATTACCGTTTCCATTTTAAAAGAAGCATTGTTGCTTGGGCAACCTGTCGCAGATGTTTCCCCAATGCTATTAAAACGTCTAGTAAACGATTTAAATATGTATGGTGCCGATCAAATTTCGATTGATGGAGAAAGATTGATTAATACAACAGTTATTCGTGATATAAATGGAAAAACAAAAATTAACGGTCATTCGATAAAAAAATATCCCTTTCAAATAAAAATTATTACTAAAAATATGGATGAGGCAAATAAATTGTATAACCGTATACAAGTGTCCCCGGTAATCGATGAATTTATTGTTGAAAACTTAAAAATCACGATTTCCAAGCCGAAAAAGTCACTTGTTATACCTGCTTTTGAAGATAGTATAGTAATAAAAGGGATGAAATCAATTGAATAACTTTGAAAAATGAGAAAACGATTCAACATGATCGAAAAATATTATCAAAAAGGAGAGATAAAATATGTGGCTGCCAATTTTTGGACTGATCTTGGGAGTAGTTTTAGGATTATTAACTGATATACGAATCCCTGATGAGTATGCCAATTATCTTTCCATTGCCGTTTTGGCGGCACTTGATACATTGTTTGGCGGCATCCGTGCTTACCTGCAAAATATATATGAAACCCTTGTTTTCGTTTCAGGTTTCTTTTTTAATATAATTCTTGCTGCAAGTTTAGCTTTTCTAGGAGTACATCTTGGTGTAGACTTATACTTAGCTGCAATTTTTGCATTTGGTGTAAGACTTTTTCAAAATATTGCAGTGATAAGACGAATTTTATTAGCGAAATGGACGACTAAACGTGAAAATGTGAAAAAAGTTTAAACTTTTTAAAGGGAAATCTTTTCTTATGACGAATTCTTTTATAAAATATATATCTTATAGATAGTAATTTCTGATATCCTATTAAAAAATTTAAATAATTTATTTTTTTATAATTTAGGCAAAGGGAGGTGCCAAAGTATGAACAACAATGACATATATGTAAGTCTTGACATCGGTACATCCACCGTTAAGGTAATAATTGGTGAAATGGTAGATGAATCTTTAAACATCATCGGTGTTGGGAATGTGAAATCTGAGGGAATTCGAAAAGGATCAATTGTTGACATAGATGAAACAGTTCATTCAATTAGAAAGGCTGTTGAACAGGCGGAAAGAATGATTGGCATGAATATAAATCATGTGATCGTTGGAATTGCAGGCAATCATGTAATGTTACAAAACTGTCATGGGGTTGTAGCTGTTTCAAGTGAAAATAGAGAAATATCTGATGAAGACGTGGCAAGGGTCATGGATGCCGCACAAGTCATTTCCATTCCTCCAGAACGTGAAATTATTAATGTGATCCCAAGACAATTTATCGTAGATGGTTTAGATGAAATCAATGATCCCCGTGGGATGATTGGTGTTCGTCTCGAAATGGAAGGCACCATTGTAACGGGTTCCAAAACAATTTTACATAATACATTAAGATGTGTTGAAAGAGCAGGTTTAGAAATTACCGAAATCGTCCTTCAACCACTAGCAGCCGGTGCTGTTGCACTATCGAAGGATGAAAAAAATCTTGGCACCGTTCTAGTAGATATTGGCGGTGGTTCAACTACCCTCGCTGTTTTTGAAAATGGCTATATTAAAGAAACAAGCGTTATGCCAATCGGTGGAGAACATATTACTAAAGATTTATCCATCGTGTTAAGAACCTCAACAGAAGATGCAGAACGAATTAAAGTGAAAAATGGACATGCATACAGTGTTGATGCTATGTCAGATGAGGTTTTTAGTGTGCCTATTATCGGTAGTGATCAACATCAACAATACAACCAATTAGAAATTTCTGATATTATAGAAGCTAGATTAGAAGAAATTTTTGATTTTGTTCTTCAAGAATTAAAACGTATGGGAATTATGGATTTACCTGGTGGTATCGTTTTAACTGGTGGTACCGTTAATCTTCCTGGGGTAATGGATCTTGCTACATCTGTATTCCAAAATCGCGTAAGAGTAGCGATTCCGGATTATATAGGTGTAAGGGAACCGCAATATACAACTGCAGTAGGATTAATTCAATACGCATATAAGAATGCTAGATTGCAAGGACGTAATGTCAGTGCATCATCTGTTCAACAAGAACATATTGAAAAAAAATCAGTTAAAAAACCGCAACCTAAACAAAAAAGTGAAAAACAACAAGACGAGAAAATTTCCACAAGAATGAAGAAATTCTTTGGCTACTTCTTTGAGTAATTAAAGAGGTAAGTAGAATATGTTTGATGAAAGAATAATTATTCGTTAAAAATTCTTCACAGACTTGCCGAGCCGTAGATATTAAGGTCTTGATGGAATATCGACGAATTAGGAGGATTTGTCATGCTGGAATTCGATACAAATTTAGATTCATTAGCGACGATAAAAGTAATTGGCGTAGGCGGTGGCGGTAATAATGCTGTGAACCGTATGATTGAACATGATGTTCAAGGTGTTGAATTTATAGCTGTTAATACTGATGCCCAAGCTCTAAACCTATCAAAAGCCGAAATAAAAATGCAAATTGGTGCAAAGCTTACTAGAGGTTTAGGTGCTGGTGCTAATCCGGAAGTTGGGAAAAAAGCAGCTGAAGAGAGTAAGGAACAAATTGAGGAAGCTCTTAGAGGAGCAGATATGGTATTTGTAACCGCCGGAATGGGTGGTGGAACTGGTACTGGAGCTGCACCTGTAATAGCGCAAATAGCAAAAGACTTAGGAGCATTAACTGTTGGTGTTGTTACTAGACCATTTACTTTCGAAGGTCGAAAACGTGCAACACAAGCAGCCGGTGGTATTGCTGCAATGAAAGAAGCGGTTGATACACTCATCGTAATCCCTAATGATCGCTTGTTGGAAATTGTTGACAAAAGCACACCGATGTTAGAGGCTTTCCGTGAAGCCGATAATGTATTACGTCAAGGTGTTCAAGGTATATCAGATTTAATTGCTACACCGGGACTAATCAACCTCGATTTTGCCGATGTTAAAACAATTATGACAAATAAGGGATCAGCCCTCATGGGAATTGGGATCGCTACTGGGGAAAACCGTGCGACTGAAGCAGCGAAAAAGGCAATTTCTTCTCCACTATTAGAAAAATCAATTGAAGGTGCCCAAGGCGTCTTGATGAACATTACAGGTGGGGTGAATTTAAGCTTGTATGAGGTTCAAGAGGCAGCTGATATTGTAGCATCTGCATCGGATCAGGAAGTAAATATGATATTTGGATCTGTCATTAACGATAGTTTAAAAGATGAAATTATCGTAACAGTTATTGCAACAGGCTTTAATGAGACGGCACCACAGCCTCAACAAACACGCCCTTCATTTGGAACAGGACAACCAAAACAAAATGTTGCTCAAACTGTGAAGCGCGAACCGAAACGTGAAGAAATTCAAGAGTCAGTTCGCAGCAATAATCAACATGCTGAAGATACGTTAGATATCCCAACATTTTTAAGAAATAGAAATCGCAGAAACCAATAATAATTACTAACCGGATAAGGAAACTTATCCGGTTTTATTTATTTTTGGCCACGACCCACTAAAAGCGAGTACAGGGCAGAAGAAATCAACAATCTGGTATAACCTTTTATTTTAAATAAAATTCCTCAATTTAAAAGTACAAACATTCCTTTGGTAAATCATATCTTTCATTTGACAAAATTCGTAATAAACATTGAAAACTTCTCTAATTTCACGCACAAAAAATGACACACTTTTAACGAGTATGTACGATACAATCAAACTACCACATCAAATGGGGGGATATAATTGGTTGTCTATATGGACGTTATATGGCTACTAAACTTACTTGTTGACTCGATGCTTCTGTGGTTGACAGCCATTATATTAAAACGTCGGATCTCTATATGGAGGATATTTATTGGAGGGTTTATTGGCTCATTACTCATTATTATGAGTCTTACACCATTTTCTTCTTATGCAGGTCAT
This sequence comes from Heyndrickxia sporothermodurans, assembly GCF_003055045.1. NCBI lineage: Bacteria > Bacillati > Bacillota > Bacilli > Caryophanales > Bacillaceae > Heyndrickxia > Heyndrickxia sporothermodurans. Next base: position 202,335 of record NZ_NAZB01000011.1, on the reverse strand, counting down.
CCAATAGTGAAATTAGCATTTTCCATTTTAATAGTATACTCCACATTTGGGTTTAAACGTTTGAAGTATTTTTTTTCAAACCTCTTAACATTTTATTTTGTTACATTTTTGATTGGGGGATTGTTAATTGGAACCCATTATTTCATTCATTTTGACTTTCAATTAAAGAATTCGGTATTGCTTGCGAGTGTAAAAGGGTTTGGTGATCCTATTAGCTGGCTATTCGTCCTCTTTGGTTTGCCGATCGCATGGTACTTTTCAAAACAAAGAATTGAAGATTTTGAAATGGCGAATATTCAATATGATCAATTAGTTGACGTGAAAATAACAATAAACGGAATTTCTTTGCAATTAAAGGGGCTAATCGATAGTGGAAACCAATTATACGATCCGTTATCAAAACAGCCGGTAATGATTGTTTCGATACAGCATGCATTAGATCAGTTTCCGATAGAAATTAAGGAAATTACTGATCATTCAGATCGATTTCTTCAAGGAAAGACAACATTGCCTTCTGAATGGAGTGAAAAAATCCGCTTCATCCCAGCTAAAGTCGTCGGGAAAAGCAACCAATTATTATTAGCTTATAAACCAGACAATCTGATTATTGAGAAGGAATACGAAAGTTGGATCGTAAAGAAGGCGCTTATTTCTTTTACAAATCAACGTTTATCAAGTGATGACATGTTTCAATGTATTGTTCATCCAAAAATGTTAACTGGGATACCAATCCAATCCGCATCGTAACGAAAAGATTAAATAAGGTATTATTACTATACTCCTAACATCAATCATTTAGAAGGGGGACTAAACGTGAAAAATTTTCGAATAAAATTATCCTATTTTTGGTACAAAATTTTAATTAAACTGGGGATTAAAACAGATGAGATTTATTATATAGGCGGAAGTGAGGCGCTTCCTCCGCCGTTAACGAAAGAAGAAGAAGAAGTATTAATCGAGAAGCTTCCCAAAGGTGATATGGCAGCAAGATCGTTATTAATTGAGCGAAATTTACGATTAGTTGTCTATATTGCCCGAAAGTTTGAAAATACAGGCATAAATATTGAGGACCTGATCAGCATTGGAACAATTGGTCTTATCAAAGCGGTAAATACATTTAATCCTGAGAAAAAAATAAAACTGGCAACCTATGCATCCCGCTGTATTGAAAATGAAATATTAATGTATTTGCGCCGAAATAATAAAATTCGTTCGGAAGTATCTTTCGATGAACCGCTTAATATTGATTGGGACGGAAATGAATTATTACTATCCGATGTACTTGGAACAGAGGAGGATATTATCACGAAGGATCTTGAAGCAAATGTCGATAAAAAACTATTATTCAGTGCATTACATCAGTTAACACCTAGAGAGAAGCAAATAATGGAACTTCGCTTTGGCTTGCAAGGTGGAGAAGAGAAAACACAAAAGGACGTAGCTGATATGCTAGGGATTTCACAATCGTATATTTCACGACTTGAGAAAAGAATTATAAAAAGGTTAAAAAAGGAGTTTAATAAAATGGTTTAAAAAATTTTTTTTAAATAAAACCTTTTCGCATCAATAATTTTGCAAAGAAGAGGCCTTACTCAAATTTCTACCCATGCATAATTTTCCCACCCGCGGAGATACTTAATTTTGAACAGCAGCTCCTATGAGGAGGGAAATGACTTGAAGAGGAATAAAGTAGAAATTTGTGGGGTAGATACATCTAAACTTCCTGTGCTAAAAAACGAAGAGATGCGAGAATTATTGAAAAAAATGCATGAAGGTGATTTACATGCAAGAGAAAAACTTGTAAACGGCAATTTACGACTCGTATTAAGTGTAATCCAACGCTTTAATAATCGTGGTGAATATGTCGATGACCTCTTTCAGGTCGGTTGTATTGGACTTATGAAATCTATTGATAATTTTGATTTAAGTCAGAATGTAAGATTTTCAACTTATGCTGTACCGATGATTATAGGAGAAATAAGAAGATATTTGCGTGATAATAATCCAATTCGTGTCTCAAGGTCACTTCGTGATATAGCTTATAAAGCTCTCCAAGTACGTGAGAAACTAATGAGCAAAACTTCACGGGAACCTACAGCCGAAGAAATTGCTAAAGTATTGGAAGTACCCCATGAAGAAATTGTTTTTGCATTAGATGCCATCCAAGACCCTGTATCATTGTTTGAACCTATTTATAATGATGGAGGGGACCCTATTTATGTGATGGACCAACTTGGGGATGAAAAGAACCGCGATACACAATGGGTAGAAGAAATTGCTTTACAAGAGGGGTTGCGAAGATTAAATGATCGCGAAAAAATGATTATTCGTAAGCGTTTCTTTCAAGGAAAAACACAAATGGAAGTGGCGGAGGAAATTGGTATTTCCCAAGCGCAAGTATCTCGATTAGAAAAAGCGGCAATTAAACAAATGAATAAGAATATACAATAGGTGGACAAGTATCCTGGGAATTCACAGGATACTTGTCCATAATTTATTTCTATAACGAATCCAATAGTTTTCTTCTTAAAATGTCCTTCCAATGCATATACATGTATTATAATTTGTGCACTTGTTAATAAGCCATGACTTGATGGAGGGGTTATCAATGGTTCGTATTTCAGAATTTCAAGTAAAAGATGTAGTCAGTATATCGGACGGGCGGAAATTAGGAAACATCGGAGATATAGATATAAATTTGGATACCGGGAAAATTGATAGTATTATTGTAGGTGGGTCGGGAAAGGTTTTTGGCTTTTTCGGAAAAGATGAAGAATTTATTATACCTTGGAGCAATATTGTCAAAATCGGAGCGGATGTAATATTAGTTCGTTTCCGTGATCAAAACTATATGCAACAACAATTACAGGAACCTAAACAATAATAATATCTTTATTTATCAAGCTTATCTAATTGAAGGAGGGATAAGCTTCTTTTTTTTTAGTTTTTTAATTTAAGATGTAACTGAATTATAAAATGAACATAAGCTGAATTTATGATACACTATTAAAAAGAATCTTTCGGAAAATATAGGAGTAAATATATGTTTGAGCCATTTCAAAAAAAGGAAAAAGAATATTTTATTATAGAGAGCTGGAATCGACTAAATTCAAACTTAATTGCCGGATTTACAACGAAAAATGGCGGGAAGAGTAAAAATGAATTTCAAACGTTAAATTGTGGATTTCATGTTGGTGATGCATTAACTGATGTTCAGCAAAATCGTCAGTTATTATCTACAAAGCTTGATTTCGATATTAATAGCTGGGTTGGAGCGGAGCAAACGCACGGTTGTCGAATCGCGAAAGTAGGCGAATCTGAAGCAGGAAAAGGTGCTCTTGATTATGAAAGTAGTCTCCAAAATACAGATGGTCTTTATACTGAAGAAAAAAATACATTGCTAACACTGTGTTTTGCGGATTGTGTTCCTCTTTATTTTTTTGCTCCGGACTATAATATGATTGGTATTGCCCATGCAGGATGGAAAGGTACGGTTGATGGGATCGGTAAGAAAATGGTGGAAAAATGGACGAGTGAAGGAATAGCTGTACAACATATCCAAGCAGTCATTGGTCCTTCTATTTGCAAAGATTGTTATGTTGTTGATAACCGGGTAATTGCTAAAGTAAACAACTGGATGAAACCGAATATTGAAATGCCATATGAAGAAATAACTCCAGGGCAGTTTAAACTAGATTTAAAAAAATTGAATCAGTTTATCCTTGAATTATCGGGTATTCCCCCTGAAAATATTTATTTAACGAACTATTGTACAAGATGTGATCAAGATGAATTTTTTTCACATCGACGTGATTATGGAAAAACAGGAAGAATGTTAAGTTTTATTGGTTTGAAAGGAGCTTCTTCATGAAAGTGTCTGAAAATCTTTCAATTATTAAAGAAAATATTGATATCGCATGTAAAAAGTCTGGGAGAAATCCTGATGAAGTAACTATTATTGCAGTAACTAAATATGTAACGACTGAACGTGCGGAAGAAGCGGTAGAAACAGGTATTGTTAATTTAGGTGAAAATCGTGACACAGGTTTAATTGAAAAGTGGGATGCGCTTAAAGAACGTGCAATATGGCATTTTATTGGAACTCTCCAAACACGCAAAGTGAAAAATATTATTGATAAAGTAGCGTACATTCATTCTCTTGATCGACTGTCTTTAGCGGAAGAAATTAATAAAAGGGCTGAAAAGCAAATCTCCTGTTTCATTCAAGTAAATGTTTCTGGAGAAGATTCTAAACATGGTATTAATCCTGAAGATGTGATAAGTTTTATTCATAATTTAAAAAATTTAAATAAAATAAAAGTCGTTGGATTAATGACGATGGCACCTTTAACAGAGGATGAAGCAAGCATTCGTCGGTGCTTTCGTGGATTAAAAGAATTGCAAAATAAAGTCCAAGCCTTACAACTTGAGTATGCTCCATGTAATGAATTATCTATGGGAATGTCAAATGACTACACAATTGCTATTGAAGAAGGGGCGACTTTTGTAAGAATAGGTACATCATTAGTTGGATAAAATGGAGGTGTTCGTATGGGATTGAAAACGAAGTTGAAATCATTTTTTTTATTGGATGATGAATATGAATATACTGAAGACGAAAAGCTGGATAATGAAATGGAACCTGAGCAGTATCCAAAGACGCAACAACAAAAGCAAAATGTTGTCAGCTTACAAAGTGTTCAAAAATCTTCAAAAGTTATATTGGTTGAACCACGAGTTTATGCCGAGGCACAAGAAATTGCTGATCATTTAAAAAATAGACGGGCAGTAGTTGTGAATTTACAAAGGATTGATCGTGATCAAGCAAAACGAATTATCGATTTTTTAAGTGGAACTGTTTATGCTATTGGTGGAGATATTCAAAGAATTGGAACAGATATATTTTTGAGTACGCCAGATAATGTAGAAGTTTCGGGAAATATTACTGACTTAATTCAGCAAAATGATTTTGATTCGAGGTGGTCTTAAGTAGAATGGATATTTTGTTTGGAATTTTAATTAAAGCTATTGAGATTTATACATACATAATTATTATTTATATATTTATGTCATGGTTTAATGCGCAACAATCTTCAATTGGTCAAATGTTCGCACGCATATGTGAACCGTATTTAGAACAATTTCGTCGCATTATTCCACCATTTGGAATGATTGATTTTTCACCAATTATCGCTATTATTGTGTTAAATCTTGCTGGAAGAGGGGTAAGGGCACTATATTTTTGGATTATTTAGGTAGTGCCTACGAACCTTTATCTATTTTTGACTATTAACGTTTTAGGGGATTTTATGGATAATATTTATCAACATTTTAGACCGGAAGAGAAAGAATTTATTGATCAAGTTGTCAATTGGAAACAATATGTTGAAGACTGTTATGCACCAAAGCTAACCGATTTTTTAGATCCGAGACAAATTCATATTGTTCAATCGATTATTGGTATAGGACAACAGGTGAGGGTACATGTATTCGGAGGCCATGAGTTTTGTGAAAGAAAAAGGGTTCTACTCTATCCCGATTATTATACTCCCGCCGACGAAGACTTCCAAATTGCTTTATTTGAAATAAAATATCCTAGTAAATTTGTTACGATTACACACCGTCAAGTACTTGGCACCCTTATGTCTTTAGGAGTTAAAAGGGAAAAATTCGGGGACATCCTTATCGGTGGTCATCGGATCCAATTTTTCATTGTTAAAGAATTAAAAGATTATATAAAACTAGAATTTTGCCAGGTCGGGAAAATTTCGATCGAATTATTGGAAATGAATATGAATGAAATGATTTCAATAGGTGAAACATGGCATGAACAACAAACAACTGTTAGCTCTTTAAGATTAGATGCTGTTATATCATCAATTTATAACATTTCCAGACAGAAAGCCCAAACACTTATTCAACATGGACAAGTAAAAGTAAATTGGAGGATGACTGAGCAAACTTCGTTTATTTGTGATGAAGGTGATATGATCTCGGCAAGAGGTTATGGTAGAAGCAAAATTATTGTCATTGATGGCCAAACAAGAAAAGAAAAATGGCGAATACTGGTGGGCGTAATGAAATAATTTGATAAATTTGCAGGAAAATCCCCACAAACTGTCGAAAAAAAGTATAATAAGTTAAAAGCGGAAGTGCCTCTGTCAGCCCCGACAAGCAAATGTTCTAAACCAAAGGAAGTCCGCAATTTGTCTTCATTTGGTTTAGGTTATTTGACCTCGAGGGGCTAGGCACTGAAGCTGGATAAGAGAAAAGCGGAAGATTAAAACTTACTGGAGGTGGCAAGATGCCTTTAACACCATTGGATATACATAATAAGGAATTTAGTAAAGGCTTTCGCGGGTATGACGAAGATGAAGTGAACGAATTCCTTGATCAAGTCATCAAAGACTACGAGCTGATTATACGTGAAAAGAAAGAACTAGAAGAAAAGCTTTCTTCGCTAAATGAACGTCTAGGACATTTTACGAATATTGAAGAAACATTAAATAAATCTATCGTCGTTGCCCAGGAAGCAGCGGAGGAAGTCCGCGGTAATGCACAAAAAGAAGCAAAGCTGATTATTAGAGAATCTGAAAAAAATGCGGATCGTATAGTGAATGAAGCATTATCAAAAGCTCGGAAAATTGCCTTAGAAATTGAAGAGCTTAAAAAGCAATCAAAAGTATTTCGAACTCGTTTCAAAATGCTCATAGAAGCTCAATTAGATTTACTTAAGAATGATGATTGGGATAATTTAATGGAATTTGATATCGATGCTACAGAATTAAATATTGAAGAAGAAATTAAATAATCTTGAATCTTGACGAAATGAAATTGTATCACATATAATTTATATCAAATATATACACAAACGATGACAGGGACAGTACAATTGTTCAACGTCTTATTATAATAAGCGAACCAAGGATAGTGGAAGCTTGGTATAAGCGAATAATTGGAAAATCACCCTAGAGTTCTTGTATTGAACATCAAGTTGGTAAGTAGATACAAGCGATTCATTCACGATACGAATGTGTAAGTGGATATCCATTAATGATATCTATTAGGGTGGTACCGCGGGAAAGTCTTCTCGTCCCTTCCAGGGATGAGAAGGCTTTTTCTATTTATTTGTATGGCACCTTAGTTAATTGTCAATAAATAGAGGAAATCATTAAACTTGTAACGGAGTCAAATAATTAGGAGGAAAAGACATGGATTATAAAGATACGCTATTAATGCCAAAAACAGAATTTCCGATGCGTGGAAATCTCCCAAAAAGAGAACCAGAAATCCAAGCAAAATGGGAAGAAATGAATATTTATCAAAAAGTTCAAGACAAAACTAAAGGCAGACCGCTTTTTGTTCTTCACGATGGACCACCATATGCCAATGGAGATCTTCATATGGGTCATGCATTAAATAAAACATTAAAAGACTTTATCGTCCGCTACAAATCAATGACCGGCTATCAAGCTCCATATGTTCCTGGCTGGGACACACATGGTCTTCCAATTGAACAGGCGTTAACGAATAAAGGTGTAAAAAGAAAAGAAATGACAATCGCAGAATTCCGGCAATTATGTGCTGAATATGCATATCAGCAAGTAGATAATCAACGGACAGCATTTAAACGTTTAGGTGTTCGTGGTGATTGGGAAAATCCATATTTAACATTAAAACCTGAATATGAGGCACAACAAATTAAAGTTTTCGGAGAAATGGCGAAGAAAGGCTATATTTATAAAGGACTGAAACCAGTTTACTGGTCTCCGTCAAGCGAATCGGCTTTAGCGGAAGCGGAAATAGAATACCAAGATAAACGTTCAGCTTCTATTTATGTAGCATTTGAAGTAAAAGATGGAAAAGGTGTATTAGATAATGAAACAAAAATTATCATTTGGACAACAACACCTTGGACAATTCCCGCTAACCTTGGAATTACCGTTCATCCGGAACTAAAATATGTAGTTGTAAATGTAGCAAATGAAAAATATTTAGTTGCTGAAGCGCTTCTTGAAGAAGTATCCGAAGTTTTAGAATGGAATTCACCACAAATTGTTAAAACGGTTCTCGGTAAAGAATTAGAATATATTTTAGCGAAACATCCATTCTATGATCGTGATTCATTAGTTATGTTAGGCGAACATGTTACGACAGATTCCGGTACGGGTTGTGTTCATACTGCGCCCGGACATGGGGAAGATGACTTTCTTGTAGGGAAAAAATATGGTTTGGACGTTTTATGTCCTGTTGATGATAAAGGTGTCATGACGGCAGAGGCACCTGGATTTGAAGGGCTATTTTACGATAAAGCAAATAAACCAATCTCCGAAAAGTTAGAAGAAGTCGGTGCGCTATTAAAATTAAGCTTTATTACCCATTCTTATCCACATGACTGGAGAACGAAAAAACCGGTAATTTTCCGGGCAACGGCACAATGGTTTGCTTCAATTGATAAATTCCGTCCTGCATTATTGGAAGCTATCAAAGAAGTAAAATGGGTTCCATCATGGGGAGAAACCCGACTGTTTAATATGGTTCGTGATCGTGGTGATTGGTGTATTTCTAGACAGCGTGCATGGGGTGTACCAATTCCTGTATTCTATGCGGAAAATGGTGAACCAATTATTACAGACGAAACAATTGAACATGTTTCAGAACTTTTCCGTGAACATGGTTCAAATGTTTGGTTTGAAAAAGAAGTAAATGAATTATTACCTGATGGCTTCACTCACCCGGGAAGTCCAAATGGTAAATTTACGAAAGAAAATGACATTATGGATGTATGGTTTGATTCGGGATCTTCTCATCAGGCAGTATTATATGAGCGTGATGACTTACAACGCCCTGCAGATTTATATTTAGAAGGTTCCGACCAATATCGTGGCTGGTTCAACTCTTCATTAACAACTGCTGTAGCTGTGACGGGGAAAGCACCGTATAAAGGGGTGTTAAGCCACGGGTTCGCACTTGATGGTGAAGGACGTAAAATGAGTAAGTCTTTAGGAAATGTAATTTTACCAGGAAAAGTAATCAATCAATTAGGGGCAGATATTATCCGTTTATGGGTTGCTTCTGTTGATTATCAGGCGGATGTTCGTGTCTCTGATGCCATTTTGAAACAAGTATCAGAAGTTTATCGCAAAATTCGTAACACATTCCGTTTCTTATTAGGGAATTTATCCGATTTTGATCCTTCTTCAGATAAAATTGCTTACGAAGATTTACGTGAAGTTGATCAATATATGCTAGTGAAATTGAATGATTTAATTAAACATGCACATGATGCATACGAAAACTATGAATTTTCAAGTATTTATCATGCGGTCAATAACTTCTGTACATTAGATTTAAGTTCATTCTATTTAGATTTTGCAAAAGATGTTTTATATATCGAAGCAAAAGACAATTTTGAACGACGTGCAATGCAAACTGTATTATATGATTGTTTAACAGCGTTAACGAAACTCTTATCACCAATCTTGCCTCACACAGCTGATGAAGTATGGGCATATATTCCTGGTACGGCAGAAGAAAGCGTCCAATTAACAGATATGCCGGAATTCAGTGACTTACCAAATGCAAATGAGCTGAAAAGCAAATGGGGAGAATTTTTAAAACTTCGTAATGACGTTTTAAAAGCTTTAGAAGAGGCACGTAATGAAAAAGTAATTGGAAAATCATTAACTGCAAAAATTACTTTATTTGTAAATGAAAAAACAAAACAATTATTAGATTCCATTTCAGAAAACATGAACCAATTATTTATTGTTTCTGGATTTGAAATTGCCGGTTCTGTTGAAGATGCGCCAGAACAAGCACTGAAGCTTGAACATGCCGCTATTTTGGTTGAAAAAGCGGATGGTGAAACTTGCGAGCGCTGCTGGGTTGTTACCCCTGATGTTGGGAAAGTTGAAGAACATCCAACATTGTGTCCTAGATGTGCTGCTGTTGTTAAAGAATCTTATTATAACGCATAAAGATAAAACCCTCGGAGGTAATTCTTCGAGGGTTTTCTATTTTCTGTAACTTTATGAAAGAGTTACTCGATAAATAATTAAAAAATAAGGGTAAGCTAACATCAACCTATGAAGGAGGGAATATCAATGTACCTTAATGATGAACATCAACATTTATTTCATTTACTTCATGATCTAAAAGTAGAATTAAATTCTTACGAAACGAATGATGACTTAATTAAAGAGTTGATTAATGATGAATTAAAGGACATTAATACCGCCCTATCAAAATGGAATGAAGGTAATTATGGAAAATGTGAACGAAATGGCGAACCGATTCCGAAAGAATGGCTTGAAACAATACCTACATTAAAAACCTCTGACGAATGGAAACAATTATGGTCCTTTGGAAAAATTACAATCCCTTTTAGCTAATGACAAATAAGCTTTTCTAAGTCCCCCGTTTTATGCTACAATGCAAAGGAAGCAAAGCTTTTTTAACGAAAAAGATACGGGGGTTTCCTTTGTGATATATTACATAATTTCTTTATTTGTTATAGCTTTAGACCAATTAACAAAAATTCTAGTTGAGAAAAACATGGAAATTGGAGAAAGAATTCCTGTAATCGAAAATGTTTTTTCAATTACATCCCATCGGAATCAAGGTGCCGCATGGGGAATTTTACAAGGCCAGATGTGGTTATTTTATTTAATCACGATTATTGTGGTTGGGGGAATTATTTATTACATTCAAAAACATGCAAAAGGAAAACCTTTATTAGGGATTAGTTTGGCTTTTATGCTGGGCGGTGCAATTGGAAACTTTATTGATCGACTTTTCCGAAAAGAAGTTATTGACTTTCTTTATGCGGAAATTATCGATTTTCCTATTTTTAATATCGCGGATGCAGCATTAACGATCGGGGTTGTTCTGCTTCTCATACAAATGTTGAGAGAAGAACGACAATCAAAGGAGAAAACTTATGGAAAAAATGGAACACATCATTCTTGAGAGTGAAAATAATGAAAGGATCGACAAAGTTATTTCTGCTCTAAATGAAGAATGGTCCCGTTCGCAAGTACAGCAATGGCTTAAAGAAGGTCATGTAACTGTAAACGGAAAAAACGTTAAAGCAAATTATAAATGTATGATTAATGATCAACTAGTAATAGAAATCCCTGAGCCAGAAGAATTAGATGTAGAGGCTGAAGACATGAATCTTGATATTTATTATGAAGATGGAGATGTTTTAGTTGTTAATAAACCAAAAGGAATGGTAGTACATCCTGCCCCAGGTCATACATCAGGTACGTTAGTAAATGGTTTAATGGCACATTGTACTGATCTTTCCGGCATTAATGGTGTAATGAGACCTGGGATTGTCCATCGGATTGATAAAGATACTTCCGGATTATTAATGGTTGCCAAAAATGATTTCTCCCACGAGCGTCTAGTAAACCAATTGGTTGATAAATCCGTAACAAGAAAATATTTTGCAATCGTCCATGGAAATATTCCACATGATTATGGAACGATAGATGCTCCAATTGGCAGGGATCCAGTTGATCGTCAAAGAATGACAGTTGTAGATAGTGGTAAACATGCAGTAACGCATTTTCGCGTACTCGATCGTTTTAACGATTTTACATTTGTAGAATGTCAATTAGAAACAGGACGCACCCACCAAATTCGCGTCCATATGAAATATATTGGATTTCCACTTGCGGGTGATCCTAAGTACGGTCCAAGGAAAACATTGTCAATTAATGGTCAAGCACTGCATGCAGGTGTGTTGGGATTTGTCCATCCACGTACCGAAAAATACATGGAATTCGAAGCACCATTGCCTGAAGATTTTCTTCAATTGATCCAGTCCCTTAAAAAATAGTTGACAGACAGGCAAACTAATAGTATTCTAAATATAATTTAATAAGCCCCTTTAATACAGTCCTGTGAGGCTGAGAAGGAAACGGATATAGCGAATTTAAGCTATTAATAGTTAGACATGCATTCGTCAACCCTCTCTCCTCTAGGTGAGAGGGTTTTTTATCTGAGAGGTGAAAAAAATGTCTCAAAAAGCAGTTGTTCTAGATCAACAAGCTATTCGAAGAGCTCTTACCCGTATTGCTCATGAAATAATCGAGAGAAATAAAGGTATTGAAAATTGCATTCTCGTAGGAATTAAAACCCGTGGGATTCATATAGCTAAGCGATTAGCCGAAAGGATTGGGCAAATTGAAGGGGAATCGATACAAGTTGGGGTTTTGGATATTACTTTGTATCGTGATGATTTAACGGAAAAGACCGAGAATGCGGTACCAGAAGTAAAAGGTTCACATATTCCAACTGATATAAATAATAAGAAGGTTATATTAGTGGATGATGTATTATACACAGGTCGAACGGTTCGCGCAGGAATGGATGCGTTGATGGATATTGGAAGACCTTCGCAAATTCAATTAGCCGTACTAGTAGACCGGGGACATCGAGAACTGCCTATCCGTGCAGATTTTATCGGAAAAAATATTCCTACATCCAGTTCAGAGCGAATTGTTGTTGCACTTAATGAAGTGGATGAATTGGATCAAGTAAGTATTTATGAAAATTAAATACATCCTTTTAAAAGCAGTCCAGAGAGGCTGACAAAGGTGGATATCTATTATTGGATTTTGTGATATTCAATGATGGACTAACCTCTTTGTGGCTTCTTGCTATAAAGAGGTTTTTTTGTATGAGAACCGTTGTTAGGTACATCTTAAGAAAAAGGAGATTAAATAATGGGAAAAAATGCAGAAATCATACTAGACATCAATGAAAAACCAAATACATCCCAATGGATTAGCCTAAGCATCCAACATTTGTTTGCGATGTTTGGATCAACGGTTTTAGTTCCGCTACTCGTGCATTTAAGTCCTGCAGTAGCACTTGCTTCGAGTGGATTAGGAACACTTGCCTATATACTTATCACAAGAGGAAAGGTTCCTGCTTACCTAGGTTCATCTTTTGCTTTCATTGCTCCACTAATAAGTGCAAAGGCATTAGGTGGTCCGGGAGCTGCCATGCTGGGAACCTTTTTTGCCGGAATCATTTACGGACTTGTTGCTTTACTAATAAATAAACTAGGATATAGATGGTTAATGAGACTTTTGCCACCGATCGTTGTAGCACCAGTAATAATCGTTATCGGTCTAGGACTTGCTGGAACGGCAGTAGGAATGGCAATGTACGAAAATCCAGGTGCACCTCAAGCAGATCTAATTTATAGTACAAAACATATCGTTGTCGCCCTCTGCACAATTGCAATCATCATTATTAGTTCAACATTTTTTAAAGGGTTTTTTCAACTAATCCCAGTACTCATAGGAATAATTGGAGGCTATATTATCTCTGTATTTGCCGGATTAGTAGATTTTTCAGGTGTCATTGAAGCGAAGTGGTTTGCATTACCAGATTTTGTTTTCCCTTTCATATCATATGAACCGACATTCTCTTGGCAAGTTGTGATGCTAATGGTACCTGTTGCCATTGTAACTTTATCTGAACATATTGGACACCAAATCGTATTGAGTAAAGTTGTAAACCGTGACTTAGTTGCGGATCCTGGTCTAGATAGTTCCCTGTTAGGTGATGGAGTTTCAATCGTTATCGCATCGCTAATTGGTGGCCCGCCAACAACTACTTACGGAGAAAATATCGGAGTCCTGGCAATCACTCGAGCATATAGCGTATACGTAATTGGCGGTGCCGGTGTTCTTGCGTTAGCTTTCAGTTTCATTGGAAAAATTAGTGCCCTATTGAGTTCCATCCCAACAGCTGTAATGGGTGGCGTATCTATCGTATTATTTGGAATTATTGCTGCAAGCGGTCTAAGAATGCTTGTTGAGCATAAAATCGATTTTGCAGATAATCGTAATCTACTCATTTCTTCCGTCATCCTAGTTGTAGGAATAGGGGGAGCATTCATTAGATTTACTGAAGGATTTGAGCTATCAGGAATGGCATTAGCTGCAATATTAGGTGTGATTCTAAACCTTGTCTTGCCTGGCAGACCGACAGAGGATTCAGAATTGGATCTGTTTAGTGAAATTGAAAATGAGTATTAACATATCACCTTTTAAGTGAAGTCCAGAGAGACTTACAAGGGTGTTTCATTCAATGTGTACATGAAGTTACACATTAAAAAAACGCCCTAATTTAAGATAGGGCGTTTTTTTTAAAAGGAGGAATTTACTTTGTGTCATTTATTAACAATGGCGGATTTAACAAATGCAGATATTAATGAAATTTTGCTAGAAGCTCAAATGTTTAAGGACGGCAGTACATGGTCATCGCCTAAAAAAATGTATGCAGCAAATTTATTTTTTGAACCAAGCACAAGAACGAAATGCAGTTTTGAAATGGCGGAAAGAAAGTTAGGGTTAGAAGTCATTCCGTTTGAAACTAGTACGTCTAGCTTGCAAAAAGGTGAGACATTGTACGATACAGTAAAAACACTAGAATCGATTGGTGTAAACCTAGCAGTTATACGGCATAATCAGGATCATTATTATAAGGAATTAGTACCAAAAATAAATATTCCGATTATTAATGGAGGGGATGGTTGTGGTCAGCACCCAACCCAATCATTACTAGATTTATTCACCATTAAACAAGAATTCGGTGGTTTCAGTGGCTTAAATATTACGATAATAGGCGATATCTCACATAGTCGAGTAGCCCGTTCAAATATGGAAGCTTTAACAAAACTAGGGGCAAATGTAGTGTTTTCGGGCCCACCTGAATGGTTTGACCACACATTTTCACTAGGAAACTATGTACCTATTAATCAAGCGATCGAACAGGCAGATGTTGTCATGCTTCTCAGAATTCAACATGAAAGACATCAAGGACAATCTACTTATACAGCAAAACAATACCATGAACAATATGGCTTAACGGTGGAACGCGAAAGCAGAATGAAAAACGGAAGTATTATCATGCATCCTGCACCAATCAATAGAAATGTTGAGATTGCTGATGAACTAGTTGAGAGCAAAAAATCGAGAATTTTTAAGCAAATGGCAAATGGCGTTTATATTCGTATGGCTGTCATTAAACGAGCATTAGAAAATTCAGTTAGGGGTTGTTTACATGAATTACATTATTAAAAACGGAAAAATTTTAGCAGGAAATGGAAAACAAATGCAGGCTGATATTCGTATTCATAACGGTGTAATCAAAGAAATTGGAGAACAGTTAGAAATATATGATGAAACGATTTTTGATGCAAATGGCAGTTTACTAACACCAGGATTTATCGATTTACATATTCACTTAAGGGAGCCGGGTGGTGAGCATAAAGAAACGATAGAAACAGGAACAATGGCTGCGGCTAAAGGTGGGTTTACTACCGTTGCATGCATGCCTAATACGAAGCCGGTTCCGGATACACCTGAACAAATGCAATGGTTGATGAACCGGATTGAAGAAACAGCCCATGTAAAGGTATTACCATATGCAGCAATTACAAAAGGTCAGTTAGGGGAAGAACTGACAAATTTTGCAGGATTAAAGGAAAATGGTGCATTCGCTTTTACTGATGATGGCGTAGGAGTACAAACAGCAAGTACGATGTTTGAGGCAATGAAACGAGCGGCTGCACTTAATATGGCAGTTGTTGCACACTGTGAAGATAATTCACTAATTTATGGCGGAGCAGTACATGAGGGAGATTTTTCTAAAAAGCATGACATTCCAGGAATTCCTTCTGTTTGTGAGTCCGTTCATATTGCAAGAGATATTCTCCTTGCAGAAGCTGCCGGGTGTCACTATCATGTTTGCCACATAAGCACAAAAGAATCCGTTCGCCTCGTCCGCGATGCTAAAAGAGCGGGAATTCATGTCACGGCGGAAGTCACGCCACATCACTTACTCTTATGTGACGAAGATATTCCAAGTCTTGATACAAATTATAAAATGAATCCGCCATTAAGAGGAAAGGAAGACCGCGAAGCACTTCTTGAAGGGCTATTAGACGGAACAATCGATTTCATTGCGACCGACCATGCGCCACACACAAGTGAAGAAAAAAGTAAAGGAATGAGCAGCGCTCCATTTGGAATTGTCGGTTTAGAAACGGCATTTCCACTACTATACACTCATTTCGTTGAAACAGGGATATTTACTTTAAATCAATTAGTTGATTGGCTAACGATTGCTCCAGCTAAGGCTTTTCAATTGTCATCCGGACGATTGGAAGTAGGAGCAGCCGCAGACATTGCGTTAATCAATTTAGAAAAAGAGATGGCCATCAATCCTTTAGAGTTTGAATCGAAAGGAAAAAATACACCTTTTACAGGATGGCATTGTAAAGGTTGGCCTGTTGCAACATTTGTAGACGGCGAATTGAAATGGAATGAAGGAGGTGCTGGAAAATGAAACGACAATTAATTTTAGAAGATGGAACAGTCATGATTGGAAAGGCATTTGGTAGTGAGATTGAAATGGTGGGTGAAATTGTTTTTACAACAGGGATGACTGGCTATCAAGAAACAATAACAGATCCATCATTTTGCGGCCAAATCGTTACACTAACTTATCCGCTTATCGGTAACTACGGAATTAATCGTGATGATTATGAGTCCATTCAACCATCAATTAAAGGGTTAATCGTGAAGGAAGCAGCTGAGTTTCCATCAAACTGGCGGAATGATATGAGTTTATCCGAATTTTTAAAACTTAAAAATATTCCAGGTATCTCTGGAATTGACACGAGAAAATTAACCCGGATCATACGTCAATATGGAACATTAAAAGGTGCCATTTGTCATATTTCTGCTAATCCAGCTGAAGTGATAAACCAATTAAAAAATCAAGAATTCCCTACTAATCAAGTTGAACAAGTATCGACCCAAAAAGCTTATCCTAGTCCTGGGCGTGGGCATCATGTCGTGTTAGTTGACTTCGGATCAAAACATGGGATATTAAGAGAACTTAATAAACGAGATTGTGATGTAACGGTCGTACCATATAATACAAGTTCAGCTGAAATTTTAGCATTAAAGCCGGATGGTGTTATGTTGTCTAATGGACCTGGTGATCCGAAAGATGTTCCTCAGGCAATCAAGATGATAAAAGAGTTAATAGGGAAGCTACCAATCTTCGGCATTTGTTTAGGACATCAATTATTTGCATTAGCATGTGGAGCTGATACGTATAAATTAAAATTCGGTCATCGCGGGGCAAATCATCCAGTAAAAGATTTACACACTGGAAAAGTATTTTTCACATCACAAAACCATGGATATGCGGTGAACGAAGAATCAATCCAAACAACACAATTACGTGTCACTCAAATAAATTTAAATGATCAAACAATTGAAGGACTTGAGCACCAAGTTCATCCGGTGTTTACTGTACAGTATCATCCAGAAGCATCACCTGGACCTGAAGATACGAATTTCTTATTTGATCAATTTTTATCACGAATCGAAGAATGGAAAGGAACGGTGAAACAACATGCCTAAACGTAAAGACATTAAAAGTATCTTAGTAATCGGTTCAGGACCGATTATTATCGGCCAAGCGGCTGAATTTGACTATGCAGGTACACAAGCATGCTTAGCACTTAAGGAAGAAGGTTACCGTGTTATTCTTGTAAACTCTAACCCTGCAACGATTATGACAGATACTGAAATTGCAGATGTTGTATACATCGAGCCTTTAACATTAGAATTCATCAGTAGAATTATTCGTAAGGAAAAGCCTGATGCCATTTTGCCTACATTAGGTGGACAGACAGGGTTAAACATGGCAATGGAATTAGCACAAGCGGGCATACTCGAGGAATGCAATGTGGAAGTGTTAGGAACAAAATTATCTGCCATTAAGCAAGCAGAGGATCGTGATGAGTTTCGCAGCTTGATGAAAGACTTAAATGAACCTGTACCTGAAAGTGATATTATTCATTCTCTAGATGAAGCATTCGAATTTGTGAAACATATTGGCTACCCAGTAATCGTCCGACCTGCATACACATTA
The DNA here is from genome assembly GCF_003055045.1 of Heyndrickxia sporothermodurans. Classification (NCBI taxonomy): domain Bacteria; kingdom Bacillati; phylum Bacillota; class Bacilli; order Caryophanales; family Bacillaceae; genus Heyndrickxia; species Heyndrickxia sporothermodurans. The sequence goes on along the minus strand of NZ_NAZB01000011.1, from coordinate 184,356 downwards.
GGTGGTACAGGCGGAGGCATTTGTGAAAACGATGAGGAATTAAAAGAAATCGTCACAAGCGGGTTAAATAACAGTCCAGTTCACCAATGTCTCTTAGAAAAAAGCATTGCAGGTTATAAAGAAATTGAATATGAAGTGATGCGTGATACGAATGATAATGCAATTGTTGTATGTAATATGGAAAATATCGATCCAGTAGGAATCCATACAGGTGACTCAATAGTTGTCGCTCCAAGCCAAACATTAAGTGATCGAGAATACCATTTACTTAGAAATGTTTCATTAAAAATCATTCGTGCACTAGGAATCGAAGGTGGCTGCAATGTGCAGTTAGCGCTTGATCCATATAGCTTTAATTACTATATCATTGAAGTAAACCCACGAGTTAGTCGCTCATCTGCTCTCGCTTCGAAAGCAACTGGCTACCCAATTGCAAAGCTAGCCGCAAAAATTGCAGTGGGATTAACTTTAGACGAGATGATAAACCCTGTAACAGGAAAAACATATGCATGTTTTGAACCGGCATTAGATTATATTGTTACGAAAATCCCTCGCTGGCCGTTTGATAAATTCGAATCAGCTAATCGTAGACTAGGAACACAAATGAAAGCAACAGGGGAAGTAATGGCAATAGGAAGAAGCTTCGAGGAATCATTATTAAAAGCAGTTCGTTCTCTAGAAAGCAATACGTATCATCTTGAACTGGCTGATGCAGATCAAATTAGTGATGAACTGATTGAAAAGAGAATTCGAAAAGCTGGCGATGAACGAATCTTTTACTTAAGTGAAGCACTTCGCAGAGGTGTGACAATCGAAACGATTCACGAATGGAGTCAAATAGACCTATTCTTCCTATATAAAATACAAAAAATTATCCACTTTGAAAAAGAATTAATCAATAAACCATTTGACAAAGAAACAGCTAAACAAGCAAAGGAATATGGATTTTCCGATCATAAGCTTGCGAGACTTTGGAATTCAGATGAGAAAACTGTTTACGAATGGAGAAAGCAACATCATTTAATCCCTGTTTATAAAAGGGTTGATACATGTGCGGCAGAATTCGAATCGGAAACACCGTATTTTTATGGTACGTATGAAGAAGAAAATGAATCGATCGTAACAGATAAAAAAAGTGTCGTTGTCTTAGGTTCTGGTCCGATCCGCATCGGGCAAGGTGTCGAGTTTGATTATGCAACTGTCCATTCCGTTTGGGCGATTCAAGAGGCAGGGTATGAGGCAATCATTATTAATAGTAATCCAGAAACGGTTTCAACCGATTTTAGTATCTCAGATAAACTATATTTTGAACCGCTAACAATTGAAGATGTAATGCATATAATCGACCTTGAAAAGCCTGAAGGGGTAGTCGTCCAGTTTGGTGGCCAAACAGCCATTAACCTTGCATCACAACTTGTGGAAAGAGGTGTCAAAATTCTCGGAACATCGTTAGAAAGCCTTGATCGTGCCGAAAATCGCGATAAATTTGAGCAAGCGTTGGAACAATTGAATATCCGTCAACCACTTGGAAAAACAGCCTTTTCAGTTGAACAAGCGGTAACAATAGCTAATGATATCGGTTATCCTGTGCTAGTTCGCCCTTCCTATGTATTAGGAGGCAGAGCTATGGAAATCGTTTATCACGAGCAAGAATTATATCAATATATGGAAAATGCTGTTCAAGTAAATCCGAACCATCCAGTATTAATTGATCGCTATTTAATTGGAAAAGAAATCGAAGTAGATGCCATTTCTGATGGAGAAGACATATTAATTCCGGGAATTATGGAACATATTGAACGTGCGGGTGTTCACTCTGGAGATTCAATCGCCGTGTATCCAACACAAAGTATTTCAGAGAGCATGAAGGAAAAAATCGTAGAATACACAACGAAACTAGCAAAAGGACTTGATATAATTGGGTTATTAAATATCCAATACGTCATATCAAATGATCAACTATACGTGATTGAGGTAAACCCACGTTCAAGTCGAACAGTACCGTTTTTAAGTAAAATTACGAATGTTCCAATGGCGAATCTAGCAACGAAAGTGATATTAGGGCAAAGCTTAAAAGAATTAGGCTACGGAACAGGACTAGTTAAGGAGAAGAAAGGTGTGTATGTGAAAGTACCAGTTTTCTCTTTTGCTAAGCTTCGAAGAGTCGATATTACATTAGGACCAGAAATGAAATCTACTGGCGAAGTAATGGGGAAAGATATGACATTGGAAAAGGCATTGTATAAAGGCCTAGTAGCTTCAGGTATGAAAATTCAAAACTATGGAACGGTACTGTTTACTGTTGCTGATAAGGATAAAGAGGAGGCAACCCAACTTGCTAAGCGATTCGACGCAATCGGCTTTACGCTTATGGCAACAAGTGGTACTGCCGGTAGCCTTCAAGCGACAGGATTAAAAGTGGATGTTGTTGATAAAATCGGCTCAGATGGCGTTACACTGCTGGATGTTATTAAAAACGGAAAAGTTCAAATTGTCATAAATACATTGACAAAAGGAAAGCAGCCTGAGCGTGATGGATTTAGAATTCGCCGTGAAGCAGTAGAAAATAATATTCCATGTTTAACATCATTAGATACGGCTGAGGCCATCTTAAGGGTGCTTGAATCAATGACGTTCTCGTCAGAAGCGATGCCAGCAAATCAGATCAAAAAAGATGTGGTAACGATATGATTAAGCAAGAGAAGATGAAAATAAGCTCTCAGAGGGAAATTGCTTCGCAAATATTTGAATTAAGCCTTGAAGGTGAGCTTGTTAATGAAATGAAGCAGCCGGGTCAATTTGTTCACCTACGAATTTCGAAATCTATCGAACCATTATTAAGAAGACCTATCAGTATAGCTGAAATTGATCACACCAACAAAAGATTTACTATGATTTATCGGGCTGATGGGAAAGGAACACGTATACTTTCACATAAAAAAGCCGGAGAAACGATTGATGTTCTTGGACCTTTAGGAAACGGCTTTCCGATCGAAAGAAAAAAAGGTGAGAAAGCGTTGTTAGTTGGCGGGGGAATTGGCGTTCCTCCACTCTATGAATTATCCAAGCAACTTGTCAAACAAGGTGTTGAGGTTTTCCATGTATTAGGTCATGAAACGGCTAGTAAAGTATTCTATATGGACGAATTTAGTAGATTAGGAAAAACATATGTGGCAACGGTAGATGGTTCATTAGGGACAAAAGGCTTTGTTACGGATGTATTGGAGCAAGAAGATCTCTCCTTTGACTGTCTTTATTCATGTGGACCAATGCCGATGTTAAAAGCGTTGGAAAATAAGTACCCAGCAATTGAAGGATATATTTCATTAGAAAAAAGAATGGGTTGTGGAATTGGCGCATGTTTTGCATGTGTCTGTCATCTAGCAGATGATCCGTCTGGTACGAAATATCGCAAGGTTTGCAGTGATGGTCCGGTATTCAAAATTGGAGAGGTGATTATATGAGTCGCTTGAATATAGAATTACCAGGATTGTCGTTAAAAAACCCAATCATGCCCGCATCTGGATGCTTTGGCTTCGGGAAGGAATATAGTCAGTTCTACGATTTAAGTATCCTCGGTTCTATTATGATAAAGGCAACAACTTATGAGGCGAGATTTGGGAATCCTACACCACGTGTTGCCGAAACTCCTGCAGGAATGTTAAATGCGATTGGATTACAAAATCCAGGACTCCAATCAGTATTAGAAAATGAACTTCCATGGTTAGAACAATTTGATGTACCGATTATTGCGAATGTTGCTGGCTCTCAGACTGAGGATTATGTAGAAGTGGCGAAACAAATATCAAAAGCCCCAAATGTGAAAGCACTTGAGCTTAATATTTCATGTCCTAATGTGAAAACGGGTGGAATTGCTTTTGGAACAATTCCTGAAGTTGCTCATGATTTAACGAAACAAGTAAAGCAAGTTTCAGAAGTTCCTGTGTATGTGAAACTCTCCCCTAATGTTGCCAATATTGTTGATATGGCAAAAGCGGTAGAAGAAGCGGGGGCCGATGGACTAACAATGATTAATACGCTTCTCGGGATGAATATTGATATTCGCACAGGAAAGCCAATATTAGCAAACCGGACAGGTGGTCTATCTGGTCCGGCAATTAAACCGGTCGCAATCCGAATGATATATGAAGTTAGCCAACAAGTGTCAATACCAATTATCGGTATGGGCGGTATTCAATCTGTTGATGATATTATCGAATTCTTTTACGCAGGTGCTAGTGCAGTAGCAATAGGAACAGCAAACTTTATTGATCCATTTATTTGCCAAAAATTAATAAATGAATTACCAAATAAACTGGATGAATTAGGATTTTCACATATTTCGGAATTGATCGGAAGGAGCTGGGAAGATCATGATTAATACACCTATCATCGCATTAGATTTTTCTAATTATGATTCAACGATAGATTTTTTACGTGCGTTCGATTCAGAATCCCTTTATGTAAAGGTAGGAATGGAATTATTTTACCAAACAGGTCCAGAATTAATTGGAAAATTAAAGGAGTACGGTCATAAAATTTTTCTTGATCTGAAACTTCATGATATACCAAATACGGTTCATCATGCGATGAAGGGATTGGCACGTCTTGATATTGACATGGTAAATGTGCATGCAGCTGGTGGATCAAATATGATGAAAGCAGCTCTTACAGGACTCGAAGCAGGAACAGAAATTGGTAAAAAGCGTCCATTATTAATTGCTGTCACACAATTAACAAGCACTTCTGAAGAACAAATGAAAAATGAGCAGCTAATTGAACATTCAATTTTACATTCTGTTCTGCATTATGCCAAACTTACCTATCAATCAGGTTTAGATGGTGTTGTCTGTTCGGCAATTGAGGCAAGAGAAATTGAAAAGGTGACGAATAAAGAGTTTCTCCGCGTTACTCCTGGTATTCGCCTTGAGGAAGATTCTATCGATGATCAAAAACGAGTAGTTACCCCACAATCTGCTAGAAACATTGGTTCATCTGCGATTGTTGTTGGAAGAACTATCACAAAGTCGGCTGACCCACTGCAAACATATTTAAAGGTTAAACAATTATGGGAGGGAAATGGAAATGACTAATTCGAATTTAATTGCGGAACAACTTTTATCAATAGAAGCTGTATTTTTGAAACCTAACGATCCATTTACTTGGTCATCCGGAATTCTTTCACCAATTTACTGTGATAATCGACTTACCTTATCCTATCCTTCCCTTCGAAAAGAAATAGCCAAAGGATTAAGTGAATTGATTACTACTCATTTTCCAGATGTTGAAATCATCGCAGGTACGGCAACAGCAGGAATTCCTCATGCAGCATGGGTCAGTGACCAACTACAGCTTCCGATGTGTTATGTACGTTCAAAAGCGAAAGCACATGGAAAAGGAAATCAAATAGAGGGGAAAGTCTCTGAAGGTAAAAAAGTCGTCGTCGTGGAAGATTTAATCTCGACAGGTGGTAGTGTTATTACAGCTGTGGAAGCACTAAGAAGTGTCGGCTGTGAGGTATTAGGAGTCGTTTCTATTTTCACTTACGAACTTGCTAAGGGAAAAGAACAATTGAAGGAAGCGAAGATACCGGCATATTCATTAGCAACATATACAGAATTAATTGCTGTCGCACTTCAAAAAGGTGTGATAGTAGAGGAAGACCTTGAAACACTTAAAGAATGGCGGGAAAATCCAACAGATTGGAAAAAATAATCGGAAAAGACTGTCTCAACAATAAATGTACCCTTTATAGTAGGGTACATTTTCATTATGAGGACTCTTCGTCATAAAGTCACTGCTGGGCAATCTGAATAAGGTTGCCACATGTATCATCGAAGACAGCCAATGTGACGTCGCCCATTTCTGTCGGTTCAATAGTAAACTTCACTCCGTGTTTTATTAATCGGTTGTATTCTTCGCGAACATCTTCAACGCCAAACATTGTTGCTGGGATGCCTTGGGAAAATATCTTCTCTTGATATTCTTTGGCGGCCGGATTGTCATTCGGTTCGAGCAAAAGCTCGGTTCCGTCTTGACCATCGGGAGAAACAAGAGCTATCCATCTAAATTCTCCGACAGGAACGTCATGCTTTTTTATAAAGCCTAACGTTTCTGTATAAAACTTCAATGCCTTATCTTGATCTTGAACGAAGATACTGGTAACAATGATTTTCATAATGTTTGCCTCCTTTGATATTTGGTACTGTGATAATAATCTGGTTCCAAGCGGAAAAAACCATCCATTTGTCCGCACCTTTTTATAAAATTACTTTATCCATCCTTTCAGTAAATTTTTAAGTGGTTCGTTGTTGAAGATAAGTACTCGAAATTTTCCTTTTCGTTTTGATTTTACTAGACCTGCATTTTCCAATACAGAAAGATGTTTAGCAATCGCTTGTCGCGAAATAGAAAGGTCATGCTTCATAATGAGACGCGCAGTAAGTTCATACAACGTCATCTCGTTGCGTTCGGCAAGTTCGTCTAATATAATTCGCCGAGTTGAATCGCCAAGTGCTTTGAATATAGCGTCTTTGTCCCAATTCATATATTGAGTATAAGCAACTATACGGTTGCTTGTCAAGTATACGCAACTATAGAGTTGCCTGATAATAGATCCTATTATGCCAAATCAAAACGGGGAAAATCTACCCGTTATTATTTATGCACATGGTAGTGGATGGAGAGGTGGGGATAAAAAAGCGTTTCAGAGCCCCCGTTTGTTCAGCTTTTTAAGTTAATAAGGTAGGCAAGTACATAATAGAAATTTAGTCTGTTCATACTAATGTAGATTCTAAGGAGGGAATTATTAATGGAGATTCCTGAAAGTGTAGGGGGAAAAGGCGGTAAGGAGAAGGAAAAGAAATTAGCTTGGTGGCAGCTTTCCCTTATTGGGGTAGGATGTATTATTGGGACGGGATATTTCCTCGGTTCTGGAATTGGGATTAAGCTGACGGGAACCTCAATTCTTATTACCTTTTTGTTAGCTGGAGTTGGTACATATATTGTAATGGATGCCTTAACAAAAATGTCTGCTAAGGATCCTCAAAAAGGGTCGTTTCGTTCGTACGCTAAGAAAGCATTTGGTCCATGGGCGGGTTTCAGTAGCGGGTGGGTGTATTGGTTTTCGGAAATGTTAATAACCGGGAGTCAGCTAACTGCACTTTCAATTCTAACTCGTTTCTGGTTTCCTAACACTCCATTATGGTTATTTGCAACTGGATATGCGATTCTTGGAATCGTAGTGGTGATTATAGGAACAAAAGGCTTTGAACGGGCTCAAAATGTTTTTGCTATAATTAAAGTTGCTGCTATTTTTATGTTTATTATTTTAGCAATTGCTGTTCTCTTTGGATTATTTGGAGGACACCATCACGACTTTACGCTGCCGAAAACTCGAAAGGAATTCTTGCCGAATGGAATGAAGGGGTTATGGTCATCGTTGATTTTTGGATTTTATGCATTCGGTGGGATTGAAATTATGGGGATTATGGCGACAAGATTAAAGAAGAAAGAAGATGCGAAAAAGTCAGGGACCATTATGTTAATGATATTAACCCTCATATATTTCATCTCACTTATTTTAGCAACAGGTCTAGTAACCGCCAGTAAATTTAATTCAAAGGAGAGTCCCTTTGTTATTGCTCTTGATCAATACAATATTTCCTTTTTTCCACATTTATTTAATGGGGGAATTATTATCGCCGGTTTTTCAACGATGGCCGCTTCGTTATTTGCTGTGACAAGTATGGTTGTAACATTAGCAGAAGATGGTGATGCACCTAAAGTATTTGCTAAAAAGGGGAAATTAAAGGTCCCTCCATTTGCATTATGTCTCACCATTTGTGGTTTGATTGTTTCAATCATTCTTTCTCGTGTTATGCCGGATCGTGTATATGAATACATTACAACGGCTGCAGGATTAATGCTCTTATATAACTGGTTTTTTATTCTTATTTCTTTTCCAAGGCTTATTAAGGCTTCTGGTTTTGATCATGTAAAAAGATTTACAGGTATGGCTTTGATTTTGTTTGCAGTGAGCGGAACATTATTTCATAAGACAAGCAGGCTTGGATTTTTTGTCAGTCTCTTATTTGTTGCTCTTATTGTTGTAGTTGTGCTTATCATGCATTTTGTTAAGAGAAGGAAAAAAAGTGATAATTTATATCCACAAGGTATATAAAATAAGCTCCGCCTATTAATAAGGTGGAGCTCTACTTATGTACATGATATCCAAAATGAAGACCAAACCCTATTAAGGACTTATTCAACCACTTAAATAGTTCTATTCGTGAAATGAGATACCTACTTCTATTTTTTGTAAGAATAAATGAAGGTTTTAAGCGGATATTATACATACAAAAGTTCATTTTTAGGAGTGACATCAATGCCAATATATGTTTATCAAACATTTGAAATAAAGCAAGATAAATTTAAAGAAGGAATTGAAAATCTTAAAGCAATAAAAAAATTTAGGAATGAAAATTATAATCATCAGGTGGAATTATTAACTCCAATAACAGGAAATGATCATACATATGCACTTGTTTCTATTTATGATGGACTTGCCGAAATGGAATTACAAGATAAAAAGATGTTCGAGGATGAGAGCTATTTGGAGTTAATAGGTGAATTTTTTTAGAAAATATTATACAAGGGAGTATGAACACTAAGATTTACCGATCCGCACGGGAAATGAAAGAGAATAATAAATAACTATGATAAAAAGGCGTGTATCTGATGGATTATGTTGAAAATATTCAATCGATAAAATCAAAAAAAGGCTCAAAAAGTCGTTCGAAAAATAAATCGAATAATCAAAGATGGGCGGTATTATCAATATCCTCAATACCGCTTGTCATGACGCTTGGAAATTCGATGCTAATTCCGGTTCTTACGGTTATGGAGAACAAATTAGACATTTCTTCTTTTCAAAGCAGTTTTATTATTACGATTTACTCCATTGTTGCCATCATTCTTATCCCTATTGCGGGATTTTTATCAGATCATATAGGGAGAAAAAAGGTGATTATCCCAAGCTTGATCATTACAGGGATTGGAGGACTCATTGCTGCATGGGCGGGGTGGAAAATGGAGCATCCCTATTGGATGATTTTAATCGGACGTGCTTTACAAGGGGCAGGGGCTGCGGGAGCTTTCCCAATTGTGATGCCGCTTATTGGCGACATGTTTAAGACAGACGAAGAAGTAAGCAGCTCATTAGGACTAATTGAAACGTCTAATACACTTGGAAAAGTTTTGAGCCCGATTTTAGGGGCATTTTTAGCGGGATTTTATTGGTTTATTCCCTTTTTTTCAATCCCTGTTTTTTGTTTAATTTCAATTTTACTTATGTTATTTCTAGTGAAAACTCCAAATAAAAGACAAGAACCGATTCCTTTTAAGAAATTTATTGCTAGCGTAAAAGAAACATTTAAAAATAATTCAAGATGGCTGTATTCTATATTTATGATAGGGATTATCTTAATGTTTGTATTATTTTCCGTTTTATTTTACTTATCTGATACTTTGGAGAAAGTTTATCATATTAAAAATATAAAAAAGGGGCTTCTGCTTGCCATCCCATTAGCAGCTCTTTGCTTAGCTTCTTATACTACTGGGAAATTAATAAAAGAAAACAAAGTTTTAATGAAATGGGTCACGTTTATAGGGATAATTTTATTGGTTATATCGATAGCAGTGCTAGGTTTTTCGAAGACAATGTGGTTTATGTTGATGCTATTTACAATAGGCGGAATTGGTATAGGAGTAAGTTTACCGTGCCTTGATGCCTTTATAACTTCAGGAATTAAAAAACAAGAATGTGGGACGGTTTCCTCGATATATAGCTCGATGCGTTTTATCGGTGTAGCTGCAGGCCCGCCAGTTATGGCTATTTTAATGAAAAGTGCTGAAAATTCATGGTTTTACATGCTTAGTGGTTTGAGCTTAATTGCCGCGATTGCGACTTTTTTTGCGATTAAACCTGAAGCTGAACAAGGGGCTGATGGTCATTAGTCCAACAGAAAAAGAAAAGGTAATAAATTGTTATCCAACTTAAGAAGTTTTCAAAGAGAGATTATTGCTATTCCGCCCGTAAGTAGTAACAGTTAAAACCTCTATTCATTTTGAGTTTGACTAGTTTCCAGTTCTACTGAAAAACGATAAAAGGCACCTTTCCTCGGAGGAAGGTGCTTTTTACGTTAAATGAATATTTGCTGCATCTATTATTTTGAAAGCGGTTGCACGAAAATTATTAATAATTAGAATTGACGGAAAAGTATAATTATATTATTGTATTAATATTATTTATTCCTTCGTTATGCGAATAAATACAACATCATAGAAAGAAGGTAAACTTTATGCCGCAAATGCTAGCTTTAGTCATTGTCGTTTTTATTCTTTTAATTGGAGACTGGGTGGCGGTACGAACCAAAGCCTGGGTGCCATCAATCTTTATTTCAGCAATTCTATTTCTTATCGGATATTGGACATTCTTTCCAAAGGAAATCGTTTCAATTGCTGGTATACCGTCGGTAGTTGCAACGATGCTGATGTACCTCCTAATTACAAATATGGGAACATTGCTGTCCCTAGAAGAATTGAAACAACAATGGAAGACTATTATTATTGCCCTTTCAGGGATATTAGGGATTATCGTCCTGTTGTTGGGGATTGGAACCTTTATTTATGGATTTAAAACAGTTGTTGTCGGTATTCCGCCACTGGTAGGTGGTATCGTGTCCGCTTTGATCATGTCAGAAGGGGCAAAGGAAGCAGGTCTCGCTTCTCTATCGGTATTTGCTATCGTCATTTACGTTATGCAGGGATTTGCCGGATACCCTCTTACTTCAATCATGTTAAAAAAAGAAGGGAAAAAACTACTTGACCAGTATCGCAAGGGTGAAATAGCCGTGAAGGCGCAAGCTCATTCGGCGGCTGAAACTGCAGCTTCCCTAGAATCTGCAATGTCGACAGAGCTTAAACTTTTTAAAAAACTTCCGGAAAAATATAACACAGAGTACTTTAAGTTTTTTAGACTTGCTTTGGTTGCTTTACTTGCCTATATTGTTTCCACTCTATTGGCACCTGTTATATCAATTAGCCCGTTTGTTCTGTGCTTACTGTTTGGGATAATTGGAAAAAGCATTGGTTTTCTCGAGAAGCAGACGTTACAAAAAGCAAATGCGTTCGGTTTTGCCATTATGGGACTTATGTTATTTATATTCGATGGGTTAAAACAGGCGACACCAAGCATGATGTTGGAAATTATTTATCCACTCGTAGGTACAATTGTGATTGGAGTAATCGGGATGTACATTTTCTCATTTGTCGCAGGTAAGATCTTTAACGTAAGCAAGGAAATGGCATTTGCGATATCCTTAACTGCCCTATATGGGTTTCCAGCTGACTACATTATCACGAATGAAGTAATTAAATCATTAACAAAAGATGAGAAAGAAAAAGAGGTGCTGACAAGTCACATGCTACCGCCAATGCTGGTCGGCGGGTTTATCACCGTTACTATTGTATCAGTTATACTTGCAGGCATCTTTGTCAAATTCTTATAAATAAAAGAGGCGATTTAAATGAAGAATCTTCAAGCACGAATTGAAGAACATATTAACACATTAGGTCAATTTACAGCTACACCTGGAAATGGGACAACACGGCTTACTTATAGTAAAGAGGACAGGCAGGCACGGGACTATCTGATTGAAAAAATGAAGGAATACGGATTAACGGTTCATGAAGATGGATTGGGTAATATTTTCGGAAAGCTCGATGGTACACTAAAGAATGCGCCAAGTGTTCTCATTGGCTCCCATTTTGATTCTGTTCCAAATGGAGGTTCTTATGACGGACCTGCAGGTGTAGTGGCAGGTCTTGAAGTAGCTGCACTTTTTGCTGAAAATCAAATTAAACCTAAATACCCGCTAGAGGTGATTGCATTAATTGAGGAAGAAGGAGCACGATTTGGCGGAGGTTTAATGGGTTCAAGAGGGATTACCGGTTTGCTGAGTGAAGAAGATTTCAAGAAGTTAAAAGATAAAGATGGGATTACTACAATAGAAGCAATGGAAAAAATCGGATTGGATCCATTACTTCCTAAAAAAAGAGATCCTAAAACAATCAAGGCCTTCCTAGAGTTGCACATCGAACAGGGACCGATTCTTGAGGAAAAAAATATTCCGATTGGTGTAGTGGAGACAATTGTCGGTCTGACTCAATTTGAAGTCACTGTTGAAGGACAGGCCGGACATGCGGGCACCACACCGATGGATCGACGATCGGATGCACTTGTAACTGCTGCTAAAATGATTGCTCAATTTCCTGACCTCGCCATCGAAGAAGGGGAAGGAACCGTCATTACAACGGGGCAATTGAATGTTTTTCCAAACGGTGCCAACGTCATCCCGAAAAAGTGCGTTTTTACAGTTGATATACGGTCTGGTAAGGAAGAACATATCCAAAATGTCATTCGGAAACTGAACGAATTAATAGAGTCATATAACACAAATGATATTCGAGTTTTGGCAGAGCAGCAATTATATATGCGGCCGAAAGCCATGAATCAAGAGATTGTCGCTCAATTAAAAGAAATCAGCAGTAAGTTAGAGTTGCCTTACTGTTCAATTAACAGCGGTGCAGGCCATGATGCCATGGTTTTTTCTGACTTTACGGATGTCGGGATGCTATTCATTCCAAGTAAACATGGTCTGAGCCATTGTCCGGAGGAGTGGTCGGACTCCCGACATATCGCAAATGCCGTTCAAATATTTTTTGAAACAGCAAAGAAATTAACGGGAACAGAATAACCATGATTAAATGAAAAACTAACACGGTTTAACAAAATAGCGATGAATGAATAAAGATGATCTCTGTTCAAATTTAGAGATCATCTTTTAAAAATGTTTTATAAATGGTACACATTAAATAATGGTTAGAGTTTAACCATAAATTATTTTTTCATTTCTAACACTTTGTCCGCATCAGGTGTTACATATATAGTTTGCTGTTGTTCGTAAATGACAAAACCAGGTTTTGCCCCGTTCGGTTTTTTTACATATCTTACCTTCGTATAATCAACAGGAACAGAGGAGGAATCTTTTGCTTTACTATAATAGGCAGCTAGATTTGCAGCTTCTACAATCGTTTCAGTACTTGGATTTTTACTGCGAATGACTACATGTGAACCGGGAATATCTTTTGTATGCAACCAAACGTCGTCCTTACCTGCCACTTTATTTGTTAAATAATCGTTTTGTTTATTGTTTTTCCCCACTAAAATTTCTGTTCCATCTGAAGCAGTATAGGTCTCAAGGGTTATTTTTTGTACCTTTGCTTTATTTCCACGTATTTGTTTAAGACGAATATACCCTTCTTCCGCTAGCTCCATTCGTATTTCTTCAATATCCTTTGGTGATGCGGATTCCATTTGCTGCAATAAGCTATCGAAATATTTCATTTCTTCCCGAGCTTTTTCGATTTGTTCTTGTACGATAACAAGAGCAGTTTTTGCCTTTTGATACTTTGAAAAATAACTTTGTGCATTTCCTGACGGAGTTTTTCTAGGATCCAAAAGTATTTTTACCATTCTAGCATTTTCATCATAGTAATTTATCACTTCTATTTCAGACATGCCTCTTTTAACTAAATGTAGATTTGCTGTTAATAATTCACCAAATAATTGATAACGATCTGCATTTTCTGCTTCCAATAATGTCGCTTTTAATTTTTCTATTTTCGTCTCATTTTTTTCTCTTTCATTTTTAATAAATCTTTCTAAATCATGACCTTGTTGTTTAACACGATCCCTTTCTGCCTTACCAAAATAAAATCGATCAAGCATTTCACTGATTGTACGATAGGATTTAGTTTCACCATTTAAATAAGTAATTGGTATGAAATAGAAGGCCTCTTTGTTGGCTGTTTGAATGATTGTTGGACAATTATTGTAAGTAGATATGTCTTTCATGACGTCCATCATTGCTTTTGGAATCGTTGTACGATTGACTAACCCTGCACGGTGAACAATTTCTTTTGCTAGAAGTGGTGAAAGTCCTGAAAAATTTTCAACCAATTGCTTATCCATTTTACCGCTATTAAAATCAAGTTTTCGTACGATCTCATCCTCTGTCAAATGAAGAGGATTTGTTTTATCCTGTTTCGGCGGGAAAACATATTCTTGACCTGGAAGAATAGTACGGTAACTATTGATGAATGATGGCACATGTTTAATGCTATCTATGATCATGTTTTTTTCTTTATCTACCAAGATGACATTACTATGACGGCCCATGATTTCCACGAATAACTGCTTATAAGAGATGTCACCGATTTCATTACGACCTTTAATTTCAAAGATCATCACGCGATCAAGACCCGCTTGATAAATATTTTCGATAAAATATCCTTCAAGATGTTTACGTAAGAGCATACAAAACATGGAAGGATCTTGTGGATTTTCATGTTGTTCGTTCGTTAATTGGATCCTTGCATAGCTTGGATGTGCAGAGATGAGTAGTTTATGATTTTTTCCGTTTGCACGAATAACGATAATTATTTCATTTTGGTATGGCTGGTGGATTTTATTTATCCTTCCTCCAACAAGTATTTCGGCAAGTTCTTTTGTCATTGCCCTAGTTAATAAGCCGTCAAAAGACATAATTCACATTCCCTTACTACAATATTTCTAATCATTATATCATTTTTTGGGACAGGGCTGAATAACTTGATATTAGGTGGACAACTACGGTTTCGGTAAGGGGAGAGTGTATTGTGAATGATGTTCCATGAAATGAAGGAAAAAGATGTTGAAAAGGTATTAAATTCAAACATCGATCAAGGATTATCAGATAGTGAAGTCGAAAAAAAGCGAAAACAGTTTGGGTGGAACGAGTTGCAAGAAGGGGAAAAGCAATCTGCACTCATGCTTTTTATTAGTCAATTTAAAGATTTTATGGTATTGGTTCTCCTTGCAGCTACGTTAATTTCCGGTTTACTAGGAGAATATATCGATGCAATTGCGATTATTATGATTGTGTTGATTAATGGTTGTTTAGGATTCTTTCAAGAAAGAAAAGCAGAAAAATCATTAAATGCATTAAGAGAGTTATCTGCGCCACAAGTGGTGGTACTACGTAATGGTGAGTGGAGTAAAATTCCATCAAAAGAAGTAGTCGTTGGAGATATTCTGAAATTTTCAAGCGGGGATCGAATTGGAGCGGATGTTCGATTAGTTCATACGGCTAATTTAGAAATTGAAGAGTCTGCATTAACAGGTGAATCAGTGCCAGCTGTAAAAACAATTGACCCGATCACGGAGAAAAATGCCAGTTTAGGGGACTTAACTAATATGGCATTTATGGGGACGATGGTAACGAGAGGCAATGGAGTTGGAATTGTCACCGGCATTGGGATGAATACTGCGATGGGGAAAATTGCTGATATGATTCAAAATGCCGAAACAATGATGACACCGTTGCAACGAAGGTTAGAGCAACTTGGAAAAATACTAATTACTGTAGCACTTCTATTAACATTGCTAGTTGTTATAGCAGGTGTTGTTCATGGACATGATCTGTATACGATGTTTTTAGCAGGTGTTTCACTAGCTGTTGCTGCCATTCCTGAAGGTCTGCCGGCAATTGTTACCGTTGCTTTGTCACTTGGAGTACAACGGATGATTCGTAACAACGCGATTGTCCGAAAACTTCCGGCTGTTGAGACATTAGGATGTGCATCGGTTATCTGTTCCGATAAAACAGGGACGATGACCCAAAATAAGATGACGGTTACCCATTTGTGGAGTGGTGGAAATACGTGGACTGTATCAGGTACAGGCTATCATCCTAAAGGGAATTTTTATAAGGATAAGGAAGAAATTGTTCCGCATAAAGAAAAAAGTCTATATCAACTTCTAACTTTCGGTTTACTTTGTAATCATGCCGAAATCCAAATGAAGGATGATGAATTTATCATCGATGGGGATCCTACTGAAGGAGCATTGCTTGTTTCTGCTATGAAAGCGGGAATGACGAGGGAATCAATTCTTAAACAATTTACAATCGAGAAGGAATTTCCGTTCGATTCAACGAGAAAAATGATGAGTGTCGTCGTGAAAGATAAAAATGGAAAAAGGTTTGTTATTACTAAAGGTGCGCCGGATGTTTTAATTGGTTTAAGTGAATCAGTATTGTGGGACGGGAAAATGCAATCCTTATCACTAGAATTACAAAGAGGAATACAATCTTCTATTGAAAATTTAGCTTCGAAGGCATTAAGGACAATTGCGGTTGCATTTAAGCCATTACAAGAATATACAAACATAATGCATGAATCAGAAGCTGAAAAAGGGTTAACTTTTGTTGGGGTACAGGGGATGATCGATCCACCGCGCCCAGAGGTGAAACAAGCGATTAAAGAATGTCATGAGGCCGGTATTAAAACGGTAATGATTACTGGAGACCACGCTATTACAGCTAAAGCAATTGCGAAACAGCTAGGTATTTTAAAGGGAAAGTCGAAAGTAATCGAGGGTTCAGCATTAAATGAAATGTCCGTTGATGAATTAGAAAATGTTGTAGAGGAAGTATCTGTTTTTGCAAGGGTTTCTCCAGAGCATAAATTAAAAATTGTTAAAGCTTTTCAAAATCATGGTCATATTGTTGCAATGACAGGTGATGGCGTTAATGATGCACCGGCAATTAAATCCGCTGATATTGGCATTGCCATGGGGATTACGGGTACAGATGTTGCAAAAGAAGCTTCATCCTTAATATTATTAGACGATAATTTCGCCACGATAAAAGCGGCGATTAAAGAAGGTCGTAATATTTACGAAAATATTCGAAAATTTGTTCGGTATTTACTAGCATCCAACGTTGGTGAAATTTTGGTTATGTTATTTGCGATGTTAATGTCACTTCCTTTGCCACTCGTACCAATCCAAATTTTATGGGTGAATCTTGTCACAGATGGGTTACCTGCTATGGCACTTGGATTAGACAAACCTGAAGATGATGTGATGAAACGAAAACCACGTCATCCGAAAGAGGGAATATTTGCAAGGAAACTTGGCTGGAAAGTTGTATCCAGAGGTTTTCTCATAGGATTGGTCACTTTGCTTGCCTTTTTAACGATTTATCGTAAAAATCCGGATCAACTAGAATATGCTCAAACCGTTGCATTTGCGACTTTAGTATTAACTCAACTTATCCACGTTTTTGATTGTAGAAGTGAAAAATCAGTATTTAATCGAAATCCATTTGGCAATATGTACTTAGTTTGGGCGGTTATTTCTTCGATCCTACTCATGTTAATCGTCATTTATGTACCATCGTTACAACAAATTTTCCATACGCTACCGATTATACCGAAAGACTGGTTACTAATCGTTGGATTAAGCTCAGTTCCAACTTTTTTACTAGCAGGTTCACTTTTTGTAAGAAAAAAAGAGTAAATTATGATATAATGCCAAAGGTAATAGAGAAACTCTCTATTACCTTTCTATTTTTTGAAATCCGCTATACTATATACATAAATGATAAATACCAGTTAGTATAAGGGATGTGAGAATGTTAATGTTTAGCATGACTGGATATGGCAGCAGCAAAAAGGATTCTACGCGATTTGGTGTATTTGTTGAAATTAAATCAGTAAATCACCGCTTTAGTGAAATAAATATACGGATGCCGAGACAATTAATGAAAATTGATGATAAAATTAAAAAAGTAATAAATAAATTCATTAATCGCGGACGAGTAGAAGTGTTTGTTACGTTAGATGGTGATGGACTTACCCATAAAAGTTTACATATTGACTGGAATCTACTTGATGATTATTATCAGTTTATAAACACGTTAAAACAGAAATATAATTTCCCCGACGATATTCAACTGCGGGATATATTAATGAATGAAGATTTTCTAGAAATTGTTGAAAAAGAAGATGAGAATGAAGAAATATATCAGCTTGTCCTTGAGGCTGTTGAAGAAGCAGTTCAAAATCTTAAAGCGATGAGGGAAGTTGAAGGGAAAGAACTGTTTCAAGATTTATCTGATCAAATAAAACACTTTAGTCAACGCATTTTGTATATAAAAGAACTAGCACCATTAGTCGTCGAGCAATATCAAACTAAATTACAAAAACGTATGAATGACCTTTCGGATGGTATAATTGATGAAGCAAGATTGATGACCGAAATAGGCATATTTGCCGAAAAAGCAGATATTAACGAAGAAATTACAAGGTTAGAAAGTCATGTAGCCCAATTTAAAGATACAATATTACTTCAAGAACCAATTGGAAGAAAGCTTGACTTTATGATTCAAGAGATGAACCGGGAAGTAAACACGATTGGTTCAAAAGCAAATCATTCGAAAATTTCATCTTATGTTGTTGATATGAAAACGATACTAGAAAAAATAAGGGAGCAAGTACAAAATATTGAATAATCATGATTATTTACATGATTTAAGGTGTAAAATAGACTATTAGTTGTTTGGGGGATAATGATGTCTATAAAGCTAATAAACATCGGATTTGGGAATATTGTTTCGGCAAATAGGATTATTTCAATTGTAAGTCCGGAATCTGCTCCAATTAAGCGACTAGTTCAAGATGCAAGAGATCGCGGAAGCTTAATTGATGCAACTTACGGAAGGCGTACAAGGGCTGTCATTATAATGGATAATAATCATGTTATTTTATCTGCTGTTCAGCCTGAGACAGTTGCACATCGTCTAGGAAATAAGGACGATAATGGTGAAGAAGGGTAGGATTCTTGAATGAAGGAAAAAGGGTTATTAATTGTTCTTTCGGGACCATCTGGTGTTGGAAAAGGAACTGTTAGGAAAGCGATTTTCTCTAAAGGTGGAACGAAGTTTGAATATTCTATCTCTATGACGACACGGAAACCAAGAGAAGGTGAAGTCGATGGGGTTGATTATTTTTTTAAGTCAAAGGAAGAGTTTGAAGCTTTAATTAAACAAGATAAGCTTTTGGAGTATGCAGAATATGTTGGCAATTATTACGGTACTCCAATTGATTATGTAAAAGAAACATTGGATTCGGGTAAAGATGTATTTTTAGAAATTGAAGTTCAAGGTGCTAAACAAGTAAGGGAGAAATTTCCTGATGGACTGTTTATTTTTCTTGCCCCACCAAGCCTTTCAGAATTACAAACACGGATTACGACAAGAGGAACCGAATCCGATGATTTAATTAATAATCGCATGAAAGAAGCGAGAAAAGAAATCGAGCTTATGCGATTATATGATTATGTCGTCGAAAATGATCAAGTTGAGGCTGCATGTGAACGTATAAACGCCATTGTTCAAGCAGAACACTGCCGTACAGAGCGAGTTGCCCCAAGATATATAAAAATGCTGGAGGTTGAATAAAATGTTATACCCATCTATTGATAAATTGTTGAAAATAATTGATTCGAAATATTCTCTTGTTTCGGTAGCGGCAAAGCGTGCTCGTCACCTTCAGGAAGATGGTAAAGAGACATTAGATCATTTTGAATCGCAAAAGTATGTCGGCAAGGCATTAGAAGAAATTTATGCGAAAACATTAGTCGTAAAAACAGATAATAATAAAGATTTTTCATAAAAGTGGAAAAACAACCTGTTTGGGTTGTTTTTTCTTTTAACCTAGTTCAAAATCATTCATAATAAAAATAAACACTCATAAAATGGGGGATTTTTCATGATCGGAAAAAATATTTTATTATGTGTAACAGGCGGAATTGCGGTATATAAAGCAGCGGCATTAACAAGTAAATTAACCCAGGCAGGTGCAAATGTGAAGGTTATTATGAGTACATCTGCCTGTGAATTCGTGACACCCCTGACATTTCAAGTATTATCTCGGAATGATGTATATACTAATACATTTGATGAGAAAAATTCGGCAGTTATAGCACATATCGATTTAGCAGATTGGGCGGACCTTGTTTTAGTTGCACCGGCAACTGCTAATATAATTGGAAAATTAGCGAACGGTATTGCTGACGATATGATTTCGACGACTTTACTTGCTACTACATCACCAGTTTGGATTGCTCCTGCAATGAATGTACATATGTATGATCACCCGGCCGTAAAGCGAAATATACAAATATTGGCAGGTTTCGGCTATGAATTTGTTGAACCGAGTGAAGGCCATTTAGCGTGCGGTTACGTAGGCAAAGGAAGGTTAGAAGAGCCGGAAAAAATAGTATCGTTAATCTCGGAGCATTTTAATTCACACTCTACTGAGTTGACAGGGAAAACGATTTTAGTAACGGCAGGTCCTACTAAAGAAAAAATTGACCCTGTCCGCTATTTTACCAATCGCTCATCTGGGAAAATGGGATTTGCCATTGCCGAAGAGGCGGTAAAATTAGGGGCTAACGTCATACTTGTTTCCGGAGTTGAAGGTCTAAACGTTCCACACGGGGTTAAACATATTCAAATTACCAGTGCCGAGGATATGTATGAAGCAGTAATGAGCCATTATAATGAAGCGGACGTAGTCATTAAAAGTGCGGCAGTGGCTGATTACAAACCGAAACAAGTATTCGAGCAAAAAATGAAGAAAAAAGATGGGAACTTAGTTTTTGAATTAGAGAGAACGAAGGATATATTAAAAGAATTGGGCCAAAAAAAGGACAAGCCATTTTTAGTAGGATTTGCGGCTGAAACCGAAAATGTTGACGAAAATGCTTGGGGGAAGCTAGAAAGAAAAAATGCGGATATCATTGTCGCCAATGATGTAAGTAAACAAGGTGCAGGATTCGGCGGTGACACAAATATTGTAACGATTTATAAAAAGGATAGAACGAAAAAAGAGTTACCGCTTTTAAGTAAAAATGAAACAGCGCAAGAAATTCTTCGAGAAATTTCCCGTGAACTAAAAAGAGGAGAAGAATAATGCAAATAGTTAGTGTAATTGTAGATGTTCCTACAATGAATACTGATAAATTATTTGATTATCTAGTACCGGAAAAATGGATAAATTTTATTCGGCCGGGAATGAGGGTGTCTGTTCCATTTGGTCCTCGAATGATTCAAGGCTTTGTACTTGAACAAAAGGACCATAGTGATGTGGAAAAATTAAAATATATTCATGAACCTTTAGATATATCACCGGTATTAAATGAAGAATTATTAAACTTGGGTAAATGGCTATCTGAAAAAGTTTTATGTTTAAAAATATCAGCCTACCAAGCTATGCTTCCTGCCGCAATGAAGGCAAAGTATGAAAAAGTGTTTCATCGATTAGATGGAGGAACGAATCCATTTTTGGATGAATTGTTTGGAAATAAAGATGAGCTAAGATGGGATGTTGCGAAGAATAATAATAGTTTACCTGTACTGCAAGAGCAAATTAAAAATGGAACGGTCGAAATTAAGTATTTAGTAAAGAATAAAGCGAATAAAAAAACTGTCCGAATGATTACAAGTTTATTATCGAATGATGAATTGCTTACTGCCTTAAAGAATTTATCTCCGAATGCTTTAAAACAAAAATTGGTACTAGAATATTTTCTAACTACGACCAAATCTATTCCAGTTAAAAAGGTATTAGAAGATACAAATTCAACCACAGCGACGATTCGATCATTAATAAACAAAGGTTATTTAAAGGAAGAAAATAAAGAAGAATATCGTGATCCTTATGAACATCGACAATTCCAAAAAACAACTCCTTTTCAATTAACAATGGAACAACAGAAAGTAATTACCCCAATCATCAAATCGATTGAAGAAAATTATCATGAAACTTTTCTCTTAAATGGGGTTACCGGAAGTGGAAAAACAGAAATTTACTTACAATCTATTCAAAAAGTAATCAATAAAGGAAAAGAAGCCATTGTTTTAGTTCCGGAAATTGCTTTGACTCCCCAAATGGTTGAACGATTTAAAAGCCGTTTTGGAAATGATGTAGCAGTACTTCATAGTGGATTATCTATCGGAGAAAAATATGATGAATGGCGAAAAATACAAAGAAAAGAAGCAAAAGTAGTTGTTGGAGCAAGATCGGCAATATTTGCCCCATTTGAAAATATAGGGATTATTATTATTGATGAAGAACATGAAAATAGTTATAAACAAGAGGAAAATCCACGATACCACGCAAGGGATGTGGCGATTTATCGGGGAGAATTACATCAATGTCCAGTCATTTTGGGAAGTGCGACACCATCGCTAGAGTCTTTTGCACGATCACAAAAAGGGATTTATACACTGCTTTCCATGAAAAAAAGAATGAATAATCAGGCTCTACCTTCCGTTTCCATTGTTGATATGAGGGAAGAATTACGGGAAGGAAATCGGTCAATGTTTTCCCGGGAACTTTTTGAAAAACTTCAGGATCGAATAAATAAGAACCAACAGACGGTCCTTTTTTTAAATCGTAGGGGGCATTCTTCCTTTGTTATGTGTCGAGACTGCGGCTATGTTCTTCAATGTCCACATTGTGATATTTCCCTAACTTTTCATCGTTATTCCAATCAAATGAAGTGCCATTATTGTGGGTATGAATCCATTGTTCCTACTCAATGTCCTGAATGTTTAAGTGAACATATTCGATATTTTGGAACAGGGACACAGAAGGTTGAAGAAGAACTCAATAAATTACTTCCCGAAGCTAGAGTGATTCGAATGGATGTGGATACTACTAGTAGAAAAGGCTCGCACGAAAGGTTACTTCAACAGTTTCAAGATGGTAAAGCTGACATATTATTAGGAACTCAAATGATTGCAAAAGGATTGGATTTTCCTAATATTACGCTTGTAGGGGTATTAAGTGCTGATACGATGTTGCACTTACCAGATTTCCGTTCCTCTGAAAAAACATTTCAGTTATTAACACAGGTAAGTGGAAGAGCGGGAAGGCACCAGTTGGCGGGGGAAGTTGTCATTCAAACGTATACACCGGAACATTATAGCATTGAATTGGCGGGAGCCCAGGACTATGACCAATTTTATAATAGGGAAATGATGATGAGAAAACTAGGTTCCTATCCACCTTTTTACTTTATAACATTAATTACAGTTATTCATGAGGATTTAATGAAAGTCGTATCCATTACTGAAAAAATAACAAAATACTTACAAGCAAAATTATCAAACGATACGATCATTCTAGGACCTACCACTTCACCTATTCCTAGGATTAAAAATAGATATCGCTATCAATGTTTGCTAAAATACAAACGAGAACCAGAATTAAATAAACATCTCCGCTATTTACTAGAGCATTACCAACAACAAATCACATCTGAAGGACTAACAATCAGCATAGATGTCAATCCTTATATAATGATGTAAAGAAAAGAGGAAAGATCTTGGCAATTCTCACAATCGTAAAACATCCGGCCGACATATTAGAAAAAGAATGTGAGCCGGTTACACAATTTGATAAAAAATTAAAAGTACTGCTAAATGACATGTATGAAACAATGCTATCTGCTGATGGAGTTGGTTTAGCAGCTCCACAAATTGGTATTGATCAACAAATTGCAGTGGTTGATATCGGTGATGATACTGGCAGACTTAATTTAATAAATCCAGTAATTATCGAAAAAAGCGGTGAACAAACAGATGTCGAAGGATGTTTAAGTTTCCCGGGATTATATGGTACAGTTTCACGTCCCTTTTATGTTAAAGTCCAAGCCCAGGATGTAAAAGGGCGTACATTTTATATAGAGGCTGAAGATTATCTAGCTCGTGCTATTCAACATGAAATTGATCATCTTCACGGCGTATTATTTACGACGAAAGTACTCAAATATATTGATGAAGAAGAATTAGAAGGGTATGAGGAAGAATGAATAAAGTTGTATTCATGGGAACTCCGGATTTTTCGGTTCCTGTTTTAAAAAGATTAATAAATGATGGGTATGAAGTAATAGCAGTAGTTACACAACCCGATCGCCCGGTAGGCAGGAAAAAAACTTTAACTCCTCCTCCTGTTAAAGTGGAAGCGGAAAAACATCAAATTCCTGTTTTGCAGCCGGAGAAAATTCGCAATTCTACAGAATTACAAAACATTATCGAAATGAAACCAGATTTAATAGTAACAGCGGCATTTGGACAAATTTTACCAAAGGAATTACTGGATGCTCCAAAATACGGATGTATTAATGTGCATGCATCACTACTTCCGGAACTTCGCGGGGGAGCCCCTGTTCATTATGCAATTATTCAGGGAAAAAAGAAAACCGGAATAACTATTATGTATATGGTAGAAAAACTAGATGCGGGTGATATTATTAGTCAGGTAGAGGTGCCAATCTCTGATTCTGATAATGTGGGAACACTCTTTAATAAGTTAAGTGAAGCGGGAGCGGAACTATTATCTGAAACAATTCCTAAATTAATTAATGGGGAAATTAAACCTATTCCTCAAAATAATGAATTAGCTACCTTTGCGTCAAATATAAAAAGAGAACAGGAAAAGATCGATTGGACTAAATCCGGTGAAGAAATATACAATCATATCCGCGGATTAAATCCATGGCCTGTAGCTTATACAACGCTTGATGGCAATGTAATAAAGGTGTGGGAGAGTGAAAAGATTCCTTTAACAGAACAAAAAGCACCGGGAATGATTGTTCAACGAATGAAAGATGGTTTCATCGTTGCAACAGGAAACTCAACAGGAATTAAAATTAAAGAATTACAACCATCCGGTAAGAAAAAAATGACTGCAGCACAATTTTTAAATGGCGCTGGTTCGCAACTATCAATCGGCACCATATTAGGAGAATAATATGGGAAATAAAAAACTGAATGTCCGAGAATCGGCATTAGAAATACTTGAGGCAGTCGAGAAAAATCAAGCATATAGTAATTTACTTCTAAATCACGTAATTGAAAGAAATCATATTAAAGGACCGGACATAGGGTTATTAACCGAAATTACATATGGTACATTACAGAGAAAATTCACCCTAGATTATTATTTAAAACCATTTATAAATAAAAAAATAGAAAAATGGGTTCAAATATTATTAAGACTATCTTTATATCAAATGGTATATTTAGATAAAATTCCGGATCGAGCGATTATATTTGAAGCAGTCGAAATCGCCAAAAAAAGAGGTCATCGTGGAATAGCCGGTATGGTTAATGGGGTTTTGCGGGCGATTCAAAGAAATGGTGTCCCTTCATTAGACGAAATTAATGACCCAATCGAAAGAATTGCAATTGAAACTAGTCATCCAGAATGGATGGTTCGTAGATGGTCAGAACAGTTCGGTATAAAGAAAACAAAGGAAATGTGTGAGGCGAATCTAAATGCACCAACACAAACTGCACGTGTAAATACAATGGTAACGACTAGGGAAATGGTAATCGATATGTTGGAAAATGAAGGATATGAAGTTACGCCAAGTCCCATCATACACGAAGGTATCCGCTCGTTAAAAGGAAATCTAGCACACTCTAAAGCCTTTGCAGAAGGATTAATTACCGTTCAGGATGAAAGCTCTATGTTAGTAGCTAATGCGATGAATATTAAAAATGATCAATTCATTTTAGATTGTTGTGCTGCGCCGGGTGGAAAAACAACACATATAGCTGAAAAGTTAAATGGAACCGGGAAAGTGGTTGCTCTAGATTTACATCAACATAAAATTAAACTAATTGATGAAAATGCTAAAAGACTTGGATTAAATAATATAGAAACAAAAGTATTGGATAGTCGTAAAGTGACCGAACATTTTCCAAAAAATAGTTTTGACCGTGTATTAGTAGATGCACCTTGCTCGGGATTAGGTGTTTTACGGAAAAAACCTGATATTAAATATAGCAAATCATTAGAAGATATAACTTCTTTACAATCAATACAACAAGCAATACTCCGGCAGGCTGCACAATTAGTAAAACCCGGGGGACTACTTATCTATAGTACTTGTACTGTCGATAAGATAGAAAATGAAGGTACTGTCAATCAGTTCTTGCTCACATCATCGGAATTTGAGGCATATCATTTGCAGTTGACGGAAGCAATTACTCCATTTGTAGAAGAAAATAAAGTACAAATATTTCCCCAAGATTTTGGGGGCGACGGTTTTTTTATCGCATGTTTTAAAAAGAGAGACACGGACAAATAAACATCATTAAGTAGCAGTAAAAAAGAACTATACTTATGGCAAAATAAAAAGCAGGAAAATTGATGAATAAAGTCGTAAAAGTAACCAAGTAATCCTTTTTAAAATCGATAAATATTGCTAGATAGGACCAATGTATAGGTTTTTTATAAAGAAACGAGGTGACCTTCTATATGAGGGCTGTTTTTCGAACAGACAAGGGGAAAATTCGTCAACGCAATGAAGATAATGGGGGATTTTTTGTTAATTCAACAGGTGATCGCCTTGCAATTGTAGCGGATGGAATGGGCGGCCATAATGCCGGTGATGTCGCAAGTAAGATGACGGTAGACTTTTTTTATAACGAATGGGAAAAGTCCTCAGGAATCAATACTGCTGAATCTGCTGAAAAATGGTTTTCTGATAGAGTGGACATAATTAATCAAGAAATTTTGGTTCACTCAAGAGGAAATAGCGCATGTGAAGGAATGGGAACCACACTAGTAGCTGCAATTTGTACAAATGATTTTGCGACAATTGTAAATATTGGTGATAGCCGTTGTTATATATTCAATGAAAATGGTTTCAAACAAATAACAGAAGATCATTCGTTAGTGAATGAATTAGTTAAAACGGGGATAATCACAAAAGAAGATGCCGAACATCATCCTAGAAAGAATGTGGTCTTAAAGGCTTTAGGTACTGAAGAGAAAATAGAAGCCGATATTAAAACAATCATCATTGAGGAAGGTGATTATTTGCTTCTTTGCTCAGATGGTCTTTCGGACAAAATGAGCGAATTGCAAATGAAAGAAATTTTGGAGAATGAGAATTCAATTGAAGAGAAAGCTCAAGCATTTATTGATTTAGCCAATGATAATGGCGGTGAAGATAACATTACACTTATCCTTATTAATGTTGCTACTGATGTTGAAAGCGGGTGTAATGAATGATAATTGGAAAAAGAATAAGTGACCGCTATAAAATTATCAGCATGATTGGCGGAGGCGGTATGGCTAATGTGTATTTAGCCAGAGACATTATTCTAGATCGGGATGTTGCTATAAAAATATTACGATTAGATTTTGCAAATGAACAAGAATTTATACATCGCTTTCAACGAGAAGCACAATCAGCAACAAGCTTAAATCATCCTAATATCGTAAATATTTATGATGTAGGTGAGGAGGATGATATTTATTATATAGTAATGGAATATGTTGATGGCATGACATTAAAGCAATATATACAACAATATCATCCGATATCGGTAGAAAAAGCGTTAGATATTATGCAGCAATTAGTTTCAGCTATTTCACATGCGCATGAACATCAAATTATTCATCGGGATATTAAACCGCAAAATATATTAATTGATCACGATGGTATTGTAAAAATAACCGATTTTGGGATTGCAATGGCATTAAGTGCAACTTCCATTACTCAGACAAACTCAGTCCTTGGTTCAGTGCATTACTTATCACCGGAGCAAGCGCGCGGTGGCATGGCTACAAGAAAATCGGATATATATTCATTAGGGATCGTTATGTTCGAACTGTTAACCGGCAGACTTCCTTTTTCCGGTGAATCAGCTGTATCAATTGCACTTAAACATTTACAAACAGAAACACCGTCTTTAAAAAGATGGAATCCTGATATACCACAAAGTGTTGAAAACATTGTATTAAAAGCAACCTCAAAAGACCCTTTTCAGCGATTTGAAACGGTAGATGAAATGGGTGAAAGTATTCGAACTGCATTGGATCCTAATCGAATTAATGAACCAAAGTTTGTTATTCCGGAGGATCATGAAGCAACAAAAGCAATCCCAATTATTACAAATATCCATGCGATGACAAATAATGAAAATCAAGATCAAACGATGGTTCATACTAAAAGTGATCCTCAAGACAATCATGCAGATAATGATTCGAAAAGTAATGGGAAAAAGAAAAAAAATAAAAAGCAAAAAAAGAAAAGAAAAAAATGGCCATGGGTTGTTGGAACGATTCTTTTTTTAATCGTCTTATTGACTGCAATAAGTATTATTCTTTTACCGACAATTACTGGGCCGAAAGAGGTTAAAGTTCCCGATGTTTCGGAAGAAAATGTAAATGATGCGATACAAAAAATCATGGAATTGAAATTAAAAATCGGCAAAAAATATGAAACACCAAGTGAGGATGTACCTGAAGGGAAAGTTATAAAAACAAATCCTAAAGCGGGAAAAGCGGTAAAAGAAGGAGCAGAGATTGATCTTTATATTAGTAACGGGAAGAAAAAATTCACCATGTCCGATTATACCGGACGACAATATGAAGATGTAATAGATATGCTGAAGGAGCAAGGATTTAAGGATTATATTAGGAATGATGTATACGATGATAGCGCTGCTGGCACAATAATCGATCAAGATCCACCGTCCAACGAAGAAATCATTCCGAGTGATACGATTCTCACATTTACAGTGAGCAAAGGACCGGAAAAAATTAAAGTAAAAGACTTAACAGAGTATAATGAAAAAGGTTTAAGAGATTACGAGGAATATACTGGACTAATTATTGATATGTCCAAAGAGGAATATTCAGATACTGTTAAGGAGGGCTTAGTCATTTCACAATCGCCCGAACCTGGAACCGAGCTAGTAAAAGGGGATAAAGTGAAAGTGGTTATATCGAAAGGTCCAAAGGAACAGCCGCCGAAAATGGTAGAAAGAGAAATTGAGATACCATATGAGCAAACAAATGAAGAAGATGATGATGGGGAAAATAAAGAGGAACCGAAGCCTCAACATGTCCAAATCTTTATTGAAGATATGAATCATAATATAAACGAACCGATTGAAACGTTTACAATCACCGAAACTGTGAAAAGAAATCTTGAATTTACCATTGAAGAAGGAAAAAAAGCGAAGTATAAAGTTATGCGAGATAATAAAGTTATACTTGAGGATACCGTTTCATACCCAAAAGAATAGTATTAAAGGAGTCGATGCTATGCCTGAAGGGAAAATAATTAAGGCATTAAGTGGTTTTTACTATGTATTAGATCAGGATCAAATAATTCAATGTAGAGGTCGAGGAGTTTTTCGCAAAAATAAAATTACTCCTCTAGTAGGGGATACGGTTGTTTACCAGGCAGAAAATAATCGAGAGGGTTATATAATGGAAGTTAAAGAAAGAATAAATGAACTAATCCGCCCACCAATTGCTAATGTAGACCAAGCTATTCTCATATTTTCTGCGAAAGAACCGGATTTCAGTTCAACTTTATTAGATCGATTTTTAGTAATAATAGAATCAAATGACATTAATCCAATTATTTGTTTGACGAAATTAGATCTTTTAACAGATGAAGAAAAAACACATCTTATGAATTTTGTAAATGATTATGAAAAAATAGGCTATCAAATTATTCTTTCGTCTTCTAAAACAAAAGAGGGGATTAATGAACTGCTTCCATATTTGGATGGGAAAATAAGTGTGTTTGCAGGACAATCAGGCGTAGGAAAATCATCACTACTAAATGCGATTAATCCCGAGTTAGCATTAAAAACAAGTCATATTTCCTCTCATCTTGGCCGGGGTAAACATACAACAAGACATGTGGAATTAATTGAAATTAATAATTCTGGTCTAGTCGCAGATACACCGGGATTTAGTGCTTTAGAATTTGATGAATTAGAAGCGGAAAATCTATCGAATTGTTTTCCTGAAATGGCTCAAAGAAGTAGTGAATGCAAATTTAGAGGGTGTCTCCACGTAAACGAACCGAAATGTGCAATTAAAAATGCACTCGAAAATAATGAAATTGCTGATTATCGCTATCATCATTATTTACAGTTTTTACAGGAAATTAGAGAGAGAAAGCCGAGGTATTAAATTATGGTAAAAATTGCACCATCCATTTTAGCTGCAAATTTTTCGAAATTGGCCGAAGAAATACAAGATGTTGAAAGGGGAGGGGCTGACTACATCCATATTGATGTGATGGATGGCCATTTTGTTCCCAATATAACGATGGGTCCGTTAGTTGTGGAAGCGATAAGACCGGTAACAAAATTGCCTTTAGACGTGCATTTGATGATTGAAAATCCGGATCAATATATTGAAGCATTTGCCAAAGCAGGTGCGGACATTATCACGGTTCATGTTGAAGCATGCAAACATTTGCACCGAACACTCCAGTTAATCCACTCATTTGGTGTCAAAGCAGGAGTAGTTATAAACCCTGCAACACCAGTGGAGACCATTCAACATGTTTTAGAGGACATTGAAATGGTGTTACTAATGACCGTTAACCCTGGTTTTGGTGGGCAAAGCTTCATTCATTCTGTTATTCCAAAAATTAAGCAAGTGAAGGAAATGGTTAATACAAAAGGACTCGCGATTGAAATTGAAGTTGATGGTGGGGTTAATCGTGATACCGCCAAACTTTGTTATGATGCCGGCGCTAACGTACTTGTTGCCGGATCAGCCATCTTTCAACAAAAAGATCGTACAGCAGCTATTAATGAAATAAAAGATCAATTAGGATAAACTTTGAGTCAGCTACCACTAGCTGACTTTATTCATTTTTATATGCTAGGAAAGGAGATTCTTAAACATGCAAAAAATAATACATATTATGGCGGGAGGACCAGAAGAGCTAGTTCCTCCATTATCATCGTTTAATTTACCGGATATTGAATGGGTTGGGGTAGATTATGGAGTTATTCATTTATTTAATCAAAAAATAATACCTTCGATTGCTTTTGGTGATTTTGATTCAGTAACGGAATCCCAATTGAGAAAAATAGATCAAGTGACAAATGAAATAAAAAGGTTTAAACCTGAAAAAAATGAGACGGATTTAGAACTTGCGTTACTTTGGGCTATAAAACAAAAGCCGTTAAAGATTAGGATTTTTGGTGCAACTGGGGGGAGAGCGGATCACTTTTTTGCAAATACAATGCTTTTAGCTCGTCCGGAATGTATTCGATGGAATATAGAAATTATTGATAAACAAAATAGCGTGTCCGTCTTTTCACCCGGAGAGTATACGATTGAAAATAGAAGCGATAAAAAATATATTTCATTTGTCCCTCTTAGTGAGAAAGTGAATGATATTACATTACGTGGTTTTAAATATCCACTAACGAATAAGCAAACTTTCATGGGCTCGTCATTATGTATTAGTAATGAACTTATTCAAGAAACAGGTCATTTTTCTTTTACTTCAGGCATATTAATGATGATAAGAAGTCATGATTAAATCACGTAATCATAAATTATCAGGTGATTCATTTTTATTTGTATTGAATACTATAGTGTGAACCCGTGTAGTCGGGTAATTACTTAAACTGATTTTTAGGTTGGAATAAAAATTGGTGATTAGTAATTTGTAAGTGACATTCGGTTGTCAGATAGATGGGGAGGGACATTTATGAAGTTTTATACAATTAAATTGCCTAAATTTTTAGGTGGTATTGTCCGAGCAATGCTAGGAACGTTTAAAAAAGGATAGTTTATGATAAACACTTAAAACAAAAAAAATGCCGAAAAGGCATTTTTTTTTTTGGGCTATATCAGGTAACGTTTATTAATTAAACGCGTTCAACTTTTCCTGATTTTAATGCTCTTGTAGAAACCCAAACACGCTTAGGTTTACCATCTACAAGGATACGAACTTTTTGAAGATTTGCACCCCATGTACGTTTGTTAGCGTTCATTGCGTGAGAACGAGAATTGCCGGAACGAGTTTTGCGTCCAGTAATAACACATTTTTTTGGCATATTAATTCCCTCCTTACCCTGAAGTAGAAATATCATATGTTTCATCACTTCAATATTCATCATAAAAAGATACTTTAATAATTTATCATACAACCTATAATAATGCAATACTTCAGCACAACACTTTCAAGAAAAAATACTTGACGCTTAGAAAAGCGGAGGCTAGAAAGCCGTAGCTGGACAAATAAAAGCGAAAGGCGACTGTACATCCATTTTTCATTGTACTTTTCTATAATTATATATTATAGTAAAATGACTATAGCTTGATTGTATTTACTTATACGGTAAGGGGGAAAGACAAATGTCCATTGAAATGAGAACGAATTTCGGTCAAATAGATATTTCAAATGACGTTGTTGCAACGATCGCAGGAGGCGCAGCTATTGATTGCTATGGCATAGTAGGGATGGCATCAAAAAATCAAATAAAAGATGGAATCACTGACATCTTGCGTAAAGAAAACTTCTCTCGTGGTGTCATTGTACGTCAAGAAAATGATGAAGTACATATTGATATGTATATAATAGTTAGCTATGGAACAAAAATTTCAGAAATTGCACATAATGTACAATCAAAAGTAAAATACACACTAGATAAGACAGTTGGTTTATCAGCAGACTCTATTAATATTTATGTTCAAGGAGTCAGGGTGACAAACCCGTAATAAGGAGGAAAAGATTCGTGGCAATTACATCCTTGGATGGAAAACGTTTCGCAGAGATGGTAATCATGGGAGCGAATCATTTATCAAATAATGCAAATGTTGTTGATGCGCTTAACGTTTTTCCGGTGCCGGACGGTGATACTGGGACTAACATGAACCTATCAATGACTTCAGGGGCAAAAGAAGTTCAAAAAAATGTTCAAGAGCATATTGGTATGGTGGCTTCAGCCCTTTCGAAAGGATTGTTGATGGGAGCTAGAGGGAATTCTGGAGTTATTCTTTCCCAATTGTTTCGTGGTCTCGGAAAAGCAATTGAAAATAAGAAAGAAATTTCGGCAAAAGAATTTGCTTCGGCACTTGAAGCAGGAGTAGAAACTGCGTATAAAGCAGTAATGAAACCTGTTGAAGGGACAATCTTAACAGTTGCTAAAGATGCCGCAAAAAAAGGCGTTGAAATAGCAAAAAATGAAACAGATCTCGTTAAGGTAATGGAAGCAGTGGTTCAGGAAGCAAAAAAATCTTTGAAACGCACACCGGAGCTACTCCCTGTTCTAAAAGAAGTTGGTGTTGTAGATAGTGGAGGACAAGGACTCGTATTTGTCTATGAAGGTTTTCTTGCTGAATTAAAAGGTGAAACATTATCAACTACATCAAATCCACCTATATCAATGAACGAAATGGTTAATGCAGAACACCATAAAAGTGTCCAAAGCTTTATGAATACAGAAGATATAAAATTTGGCTATTGCACAGAATTTAGGGTTAAGTTTGCAAAAGACAAGCTTGCTGCCCATCCATTCTCTGAACATGAATTTAGAAATGATCTAAGTCATTATGGTGATTCATTATTAGTCATTTCTGACGATGAAATTGTAAAAGTTCATATTCATTCGGAGCAACCTGGTGAAGTATTAACTTATGCTCAACAATATGGTCAGTTGATCAATATGAAAATTGAAAATATGCGCCAGCAGCATAGTACAATCATCGATGAGATGCATAATACTTTATCTTCTGAACAACAGGTTGAAAAACAAGAATATGGAATTATTGCTGTTTCGATGGGAAGTGGAATTGGTAACCTCTTTAAAAGTATTGGTGCAAATGCAATTATTGAGGGTGGGCAAACAATGAACCCAAGTACAGAGGATATTTTAAAAGCGATCGATGATGTAAATGCGGAGAAAATCATTATTCTTCCGAATAACAAAAATATTATTATGGCTGCTGAACAAGCTGCACAGGTGGCTTCCCAAGAAATTATTGTCATCCCTTCGAAAACGGTTCCACAAGGTATGGCAGCATTATTGGCGTTTAATCCATCACTTACATTAGATGAGAATAAAAACGGTATGAATGAGGCCTTGCAACATGTGAAAACGGGTCAAATTACGTATGCAGTGCGAGATACAACAATTGATGGGATTACAATTTCCAAAGACGACTATATGGGAATAGCTGACGGGAAGATTGTTGGGACGAATAAAAACTTGGTGACAGCGACAACCTCACTGCTTTCCAATATGTTAGAGGAAGATGATGAAATCGTCACTTTAATATATGGGAAAGATGTTTCAACGAATGATGTAGATGAAGTGGTATCATATATTAATCAAAATTATGAGGATATTGAAGTCGAAATTCATAATGGGGAACAGCCACTTTATTCCTTTATTTTTTCAATTGAATAGTGCTAGTAAAAAGAAATTTACCAAACGTTCATTTGACTATATAATAAATAGAAGGGGCAACCCTTCTATTTCCTTTTATAAAATAAACATATACTATATAACGTTACCCGAGGGGAGTGACAATAATGAAATATAAAAGTGTTTTTGATATTATTGGCCCGGTTATGATAGGTCCATCGAGCTCACATACAGCGGGAGCTGCTAGGATTGGTAGAGTTGCACGCACGCTTTTTGGGAGACCCCCGCAATGGGCTAAAATTCATTTTTACGGTTCCTTTGCTGAAACTTATAAAGGTCATGGCACCGACGTAGCGATAATTGGTGGTTTATTAGATTTTGATACTTTTGATGAACGAATCATTCACTCCATTGATCTAGCGAAAGAACAAGGCATGGAAATTGATTTTATTGCTGAAACTGCGATTCCGGAACATCCAAATACCGCGAAAATGGTTATTGGCGATGCAAACGGAGAAATGGAATTAGTCGGAATATCTATTGGTGGGGGCAAAATTGAAATAACAGAGCTTAACGGTTTTAAACTGAAATTAACCGGACATCATCCCGCGATTCTTGTTGTTCATAACGATCGTTATGGAGTAATAGCAGCCGTTTCAAATATTTTATCAAAATATGAAATTAATATCGGTCATATGGAAGTGTCACGTAAGGATGTTGGACAGATGGCGTTAATGGTCATTGAAGTTGACCATAATATCGAAGAATTTATTTTAAAAGAAATTCAAGAACTGCCAAATATTACACAAGTTGCGAGAGTTGTAGATTAATTGTATAAAATGGTGGATAATACTTATAAATAGTGAAATTTTGGTAGCGCTTACGAATGCTTAATGCAAGGAGGTTTTTACATGTTTCGAAATGTTGCAGAATTGGTTGAGTTAGCTGAAGCTCAGAATAAAAAAATCTCCGACATAATGATTGAACAAGAGATGGAAGTAACCGGTAGATCAAAAGAAGAGATTTTTAATCAAATGGATAGAAGTTTAAAAGTGATGGAAGATGCAGTAGAACGTGGACTTAATGGCGTTACTTCTCACTCTGGTTTAACAGGTGGAGACGCCGTTTTAATGAAGAAATATATCGAAAAAGGAAATTTTTTATCTGGGGAAACGATATTAGATGCAGTAAGCAAGGCTGTCGCTACAAATGAAGTAAACGCGGCAATGGGGACTATTTGTGCTACTCCTACGGCTGGTTCTGCCGGAGTTGTGCCAGGAACATTGTTTGCGGTGAAAAATAAACTTCATCCAACAAGAGAGCAAATGGTTCACTTTTTGTTTACATCAGGTGCATTTGGTTTTGTCGTAGCTAATAATGCGTCCATTTCCGGAGCTGCTGGTGGATGCCAAGCGGAAGTTGGATCTGCAGCTGGGATGGCGGCGGCAGCAATTGTTGAAATGGCTGGCGGTTCACCGTCGCAATGTGCAGAGGCAATGGCAATTACTTTGAAAAATATGCTTGGTCTCGTTTGTGATCCAGTTGCAGGATTAGTTGAAGTGCCATGTGTAAAAAGAAATGCAATGGGCGCTGCGAATGCAATGGTGGCAGCAGATATGGCATTAGCGGGAATTACTAGCCGTATACCTTGTGATGAGGTTATTGATGCGATGTTCAAAATTGGTCAGAGTATGCCGACTTCACTAAAAGAAACTGCACAGGGCGGTCTTGCGGCTACACCTACTGGTCGCAGACTAGAAGCTAAAATATTTGGGATGCCGTTAAATGAACGTGAATAATGCGCTAGAAAATTCAGTATCAATTATTAAAGGTATTGGTGAAGAGACGGAAAGCCAGTTAGCATCGATGGGTATTTTTACTGTTCTTGATTTATTGGAACATTTCCCTTATCGTTTTGACGATTACCGTTTGCGGGATTTGCAAGAAGTTGAACACGATGAGAAAGTAACGGTTGAAGGGAAGGTTCAAAGTGAACCTTCTCTTGTCTTTTATAATCGTAAACGTTCTCGATTAACTATTCACTTATTAGTAGGTAAAAATCTCATAAAAGTGTTCTTTTTTAATCAACCGTATTTAAAAAAGAAAATTTCTATTTCAGATACGATTACGATTTCGGGTAAATGGGATCGTCATCGTGGAACCATTACAGCTCAGGAACTAAAAATAGGACCATACCAAAAAAACGCAGATTTTGAACCGGTTTATACGGTGAGAGGTTCGCTTACAGTCAAATCTTTACGGAAGTTTATTAGATTGGCATTTCAATCATACGGCAATCAAATTAATGAAAATCTTCCTGAAGATTTAATTAAAAAATACAAATTACTCCCTAGAAGAGATGCAATGAAAATGATGCATTTTCCTATTACTCAAGAGGATGTCAAGCAGGCAAGACGTCGTTTTGTTTATGAAGAATTTTTATTTTTTCAATTAAAAATGCAAGCTCTTAGAAAATTTGAAAGGGAACATTCAGGGGGAATCAGCCAACATTATGACTTAAATAAACTTCGTGCTTTTTTTGATTTATTACCTTTCCCATTAACAAATGCGCAAAAACGAGTAATTAATGAAATTTGTGCTGATCTCAAATCTCCCTATCGTATGAACCGTTTGCTTCAAGGAGATGTAGGTTCGGGTAAAACAGTCGTTGCCGCAGTTGCCCTTTTTGCCAGTTGGACAGCAGGATTCCAAGGTGCCCTTATGGTTCCAACGGAAATTTTAGCAGAACAACATGCAGTATCGCTTCAGAATATGTTAGGTCAAGCAGGCTTAAATATAGAACTTCTAACTAGTTCGATAAAGGGGAAAAAACGTGAAGGTTTGCTGGAACGACTCCGAAAAGGTGAAATTCATGTTTTAGTTGGAACACACGCACTTATTCAGGATGATGTTCATTTCAATAAATTAGGTTTAGTTATAACAGATGAGCAACATCGATTTGGTGTAGAACAGCGACGAGTGTTAAGAGAAAAAGGTGTAACTCCCGATGTACTATTCATGACAGCAACCCCTATACCGAGAACACTTGCTATCACAGCCTTTGGTGAAATGGATGTGTCGGTTATTGATGAAATGCCTGCGGGAAGAAAAAGGATTGAAACTTACTGGGCGAAAAATGAAATGCTTGAAAAGGTTTTACGTTTTGTTGAAAAAGAATTGATAAAAGGGAGACAAGCCTATATCATTTGTCCTATAATCGAGGAATCGGAAAAATTAGATTTACAAAATGCGATTGATGTATATCAAATGCTTACAGATTATTATTACGATAAATTTAAAGTCGGTCTTATGCATGGACGCCTGCACCCCGCAGAAAAAGAAAATGTGATGAAAGGATTTAGTGACAATGACATACAAATTTTAGTTTCCACTACTGTTGTCGAAGTTGGAGTGAATGTTCCTAATGCAACGATTATGGTCATTTATGATGCTGAAAGATTTGGACTATCCCAATTGCACCAACTCCGGGGCCGCGTTGGAAGAGGACAGGATCAATCGTACTGTTTTTTACTTGCCAATCCGAAAACAGATGTTGGGAAAGAAAGAATGAAAATTATGACTGAAACAAATGATGGATTTGTTTTGAGCGAAAAAGATTTGGAATTGCGTGGACCAGGTGATTTTTTTGGAAAAAAGCAAAGTGGATTGCCTGAATTTAAAGTAGCTGATATGGTACATGATTATCGAGCTTTAGAAGTAGCTAGAAACGATGCGGCACAACTTATTAACCAAAAAGATTTTTGGCACGATCAAAAGTATCATTATTTGCGAAAGTATTTAGAGGAATCCGGTGTTATGGATGGTGAAAAACTTGATTAAAAAGGTGAAAGCAGAATAGAAGTCCATTCTTGCATTCTGCTTTTTCTTTTTATATACTACTATTAGTACCAAGTCCTAATATCGTGAATGGTGATGAATTTTTATGAAAATGATTAAAAAAGAGCGGCAACAACGATTACAGGATACGATAAATAACAATCCATTTATTACTGATGAAGAGCTTGCAGAACAATTTAAAGTCAGCGTGCAAACCATTCGTTTAGATCGATTAGAATTATCGATTCCGGAATTAAGGGAAAGAATAAAAAATGTCGCTGAGAAAAGATTTGATGATGAAGTAAAATCACTGCCAATTGATGAGGTAATTGGTGAAATTATTGATATTGACCTTGATAAAAGCGCAATTTCGATTTTTGAAGTAAAAAAGGAACATGTCTTTAAACGGAATTCAATTGCTAGAGGACATCATCTTTTTGCGCAAGCAAATTCATTAGCGGTTGCTGTAATTAATGATGAGCTAGCATTAACGGCAAAAGCTAATATTCATTTTACTCGTTCAGTAAAGCAAGGTGAACGTGTGGTTGCAAAAGCGAAGGTTTGTGATATACATAATGAAAAGGATCGTACAATCGTTAATGTTGATAGTTTTGTTGGAAATGAGTTAGTGTTTAAGGGTGAATTTGAAATGTTTCGTAATAGTAAGTAAGCCTTTAATTATGAAACGATAACAGTAAGAGTAAGGGATGAAAATAATGAAAATTGCCATCGATGCAATGGGGGGAGACAATGCCCCTAAAGAAATCGTATTGGGTATAAATAAAGCGATAAAAGAATTTACTGATATTGAAATCATACTTTTTGGGAAAGAACAAGAAATTCAACAGTATTTAGAACCTAATGCGCGTGTGGAAATAGTCCATACGGATGAAAAGATTGAAGGAACTGACGAACCAGTAAGGGCGGTTCGTAGAAAAAAGAATGCGTCAATGGTTTTAATGGCACAGGCAGTTGCAGCTGGAAAAGCAGATGCATGTATATCAGCAGGAAATACAGGTGCCTTAATGGCAGCTGGCCTATTTATAGTAGGGCGAATCGATGGAATCGAACGGCCGGCATTGGCACCTACTTTACCAACAGTGGATGGTAAAGGCTTTGTGATGTTAGATCTTGGTGCAAATGCTGAAGCTAAACCGGAACATCTTCTTCAATATGCAATTATGGGTTCAATATATGCTCAAAAAGTACGTGGAATAGAAAAGCCAAAAGTTGGGTTGTTAAATATTGGAACAGAAGAGAAGAAGGGAAATGAGTTAACGAAGAAGGCCTTTGAATTACTTAAAGATTCTAATCTTCATTTTGTTGGTAATATTGAGTCAAGGGATCTATTGCAAGGACCAGCCGATGTAGTCGTTACCGATGGTTTTACCGGCAATATGGTATTAAAAACGATTGAGGGAACGGCAGGATCTTTATTCTCTTTATTGAAAAAAACGTTTATGACAAACTTCAAAAGCAAAATAGCAGCAGGATTAGTTAAAAACGAATTAAAAGATCTAAAAAACATGATGGATTACACTGAATACGGTGGAGCAGGGTTGTTCGGTCTTAATTCACCGGTTATTAAAGCACATGGGTCATCCAATGCAAATGCACTTTATAATGCAATTAGACAGGCTAATGATATGGCAAGTCATAAAGTAACGAGAATTATAAAAGAAACAATTCAAAAAGAAAATGAAATAACTAAGGAGTAGATGATAGTGGGGAAAATAGCATTTGTATTTCCAGGCCAAGGTTCTCAAACGGTTGGTATGGGGAAATCCGTTGTAGAAAAAAGCGATCAAGCGAAATCTATTTTTGAAAGTGCAGATCAACGATTGGGCTATTCATTATCGGATATTATTTTTAATGGACCAGATGAAAAATTAACCTTAACAACAAATGCGCAACCAGCATTATTAACGACTAGTATAGCAATTTTAACATGTTTAGAGGAAGCAGGAATTCGGCCGGATTACACTGCTGGACATAGTTTAGGGGAATATTCTGCACTTGTCGCAGCAGGAGCAATGGATTTTGAAGACGCAGTATTTGCGGTCCACAAGCGTGGTGAATATATGGAGGAAGCTGTGCCAAATGGGGAAGGTACGATGGCAGCTATTTTGGGTATGGATCGCAACGATTTGCAAAAAGTGACAGATGAAGTGACAGCAAATGGCGATTCCGTACAATTGGCTAATTTAAATTGTCCTGGTCAAATTGTAATTTCCGGAACAGTAAAAGGGGTAGAAAAGGCAAGCGTTTTAGCGAAAGAAAAAGGTGCTAAACGAGCATTACCATTACAGGTTAGCGGTCCATTTCATTCCGAATTAATGAAGCCGGCAGCACAAAAATTTGTCGAGGTTCTCGATGAAGTGAAAGTTCAAGATTCAAAAATTCCGGTTATTGCTAATGTGACAGCTGCTCCAATAAGTAAAGCATCAGATATTAAAGAGAAATTAATCGAGCAACTGTATTCTCCTGTTTTATGGGAAGATTCCGTACTTACGATGCTTGAACTAGGTGTAGATACATTTATTGAAATCGGACCTGGTAAAGTGCTATCTGGTTTAATTAAAAAAATAAATCGAAATGTAAAAACATACTCGGTCCAAGATTTTGAAAGCTGTCAGCAAGTCGTAAATGAATTGAAATTATAATCGTAACTAGGTCCGTAAAATGAATGGGGGAGAAACGATGTTACTTGAAGGGAAAGTTGCTTTAGTTACAGGAGCATCACGTGGAATTGGTCGTGAAATAGCATTAGAACTTGCAAGAGAAGGAGCTAATGTAATTGTAAATTACGCCGGCAGTGAGGCGCGTGCGAATGAAGTGGTTGAGGAAATTAAAGCATTAGGAAGAGAAGCGAAGGCTATTCAATGCAATGTCGCAAATAATGATGAAGTACAAGGAATGATAAAAGAAACTATTGGTCTGTTTGGGAAAATTGATATCCTTGTAAATAACGCAGGCATCACTCGTGATAATTTGATCATGAGAATGAAGGAAGATGAGTGGGATGATGTTATTAACACGAATTTAAAAGGTGTATTTCTTTGTACTAAAGGTGTTACTCGACAAATGATGAAACAACGCTCAGGAAAAATTATTAACATCTCATCAATTGTGGGCGTAAGTGGAAATCCTGGACAAGCCAATTATGTTGCAGCTAAATCAGGTGTCATTGGACTTACAAAATCAACGGCGAAAGAATTGGCATCTCGAGGAATTAATGTGAATGCGGTAGCACCTGGGTTTATTACAACTGAAATGACTGATAAACTTCCGGAGGATGTTCAAAGTGAAATGCTAAAGCAAATTCCGTTGGCACGTTTTGGAGAACCAAAAAATGTTGCGAATGTCGTTGTCTTTCTTGCATCTTCTTCATCAGACTATATGACTGGGCAAACCCTTCACGTCGATGGCGGGATGGTAATGTAAAGTTTCGCTTTATTATTTCGATAATATCCTCTATAATGTCTTGAGGGGAGGTGAACCGAATGGCAGAAGTATTAGAACGTGTAACGAAAATTATCGTGGATCGTCTAGGTGTTGAGGAATCTAAAGTTACTTTAGATGCTTCTTTTAAAGATGATCTAGGTGCAGATTCCCTTGATGTTGTTGAATTAGTAATGGAATTAGAGGATGAATTTGACATGGAAATTTCCGACGATGATGCTGAAAAAATTGCTACAGTGGGTGACGCTGTTAATTACATACAAGCTAAAGCATAATCGTTCGTTCCGATTCACTAAAACGAGGTTGACCCAAAGGTGTTTTACACTTTTTGTAAAAGGGTCAACCTCTTTTTCTATGATCTATTAAAAAATATTAAATGAGGACTTTGCACTTCGGCTGTTTTTTTAATAAAATTTATATGGAGTATTAAATAAAGAAAGATAAACAAGGTGGATGACCGATGCGAAAAAAAAATCGTGATAGAGAAAAACAAATAACTTTGAGGATAGATGAGAAATTCAATCAATTTCAAGAGAGAATTGGTATTCAATTTAATCGATTAGATTTATTAAAACAAGCATTTACACATTCATCATATGTGAATGAGCATCGCAAGAAGTTACATGCAGATAATGAACGACTTGAATTTTTAGGGGATGCTGTACTTGAATTAACTGTTTCACAATTCCTATATAATAAGTATCCAACTATGAGTGAAGGAAAGTTAACTAAATTAAGGGCTGCCATCGTATGTGAGCCGTCATTAGTGACTTTTGCCAATGAATTACAATTTGGAGAGCTTGTTTTATTAGGAAAAGGTGAGGAATTGACTGGTGGCCGGACACGTCCTGCACTACTCGCAGACGTATTTGAGGCGTTTATCGGTGCTCTTTTTTTAGACCAAGGTCTGGAAACGGTCATCTCAATTTTAGAAAAAATTGTTTACCCTAAAATTAATGCTGGTGCTTTTTCTCATGTGATGGATTTTAAAAGTCAACTACAGGAATTCATCCAAAAAGATGCTGCTGGTGTACTTGAATATGTAGTTCTTCAAGAAAGAGGTCCGGCACATAATAGAGAGTTCGTCTCACGAGTACTTTTAAATAAAGAAGAATTAGGAACTGGTACTGGAAGGTCTAAAAAAGAAGCTGAACAACATGCGGCACAAATTGCTTTAAGCAAACTAAAATCGCCACTCCAGGAAAAATAATATGT
This sequence comes from Heyndrickxia sporothermodurans, assembly GCF_003055045.1. Classification (NCBI taxonomy): domain Bacteria; kingdom Bacillati; phylum Bacillota; class Bacilli; order Caryophanales; family Bacillaceae; genus Heyndrickxia; species Heyndrickxia sporothermodurans. Next base: position 141,667 of record NZ_NAZB01000011.1, on the reverse strand, counting down.
TGTACTTCTCCTAAGAGAAAAACAGCAAGGAAGAAAAGGATATAGGAGGAGAGTTTCTTGTTTCTTAAACGCTTAGATGTTGTTGGATTTAAATCCTTTGCGGAAAGAATCACGATCGATTTTGTTTCTGGAGTAACTGCTGTTGTAGGCCCAAATGGAAGCGGAAAAAGTAATATAATCGATGCAGTCAGATGGGTTCTCGGTGAGCAATCAGCAAAATCGCTTCGTGGTGGGAAAATGGAAGATGTCATTTTCGCCGGAAGTGATTCCAGAAAACAATTAAATTTCGCAGAAGTGACATTAACATTAGATAACGAAGACCATCAGTTACCAATTGACTACAATGAAGTTAGTGTAACGAGAAGGGTATATCGTTCAGGTGATAGTGAGTTTTCTATTAATAAACAGTCATGCCGCTTGAAAGATATTATTGATTTATTTATGGATTCAGGACTTGGCAGAGAAGCTTTTTCAATCATTAGCCAAGGGAAAGTTGAAGAAATATTAAACAGTAAAGCCGAGGAAAGAAGAACGATTTTCGAAGAAGCTGCGGGAGTACTTAAATATAAAACCCGAAAAAAGAAAGCCGAATCGAAATTAAATGAAACGGGTGAAAATCTAAATCGGGTAAACGATATTCTTCATGAATTGGAGAATCAAGTAGAACCTTTGAAAATCCAAGCATCACTTGCTAAAGAATATTTAGATAAAAAAGCAGAACTTGAGAATTTCGAAGTCGCTTTAACGGTTTATGAAATAGAAGAGCTAAGTCAAAAATGGGAAACATTGAAGCAGGAGCTAGGAATTCATCAGGATAAGGAAATGGCTTTGTCAGCTAACATCCAAAAAGAAGAAGCCACTCTTGAGAAAATACGCGATACTCTTGCCGCATTAGATGAATCAATAAATGATTTACAAAATGTGTTACTTTCAGCGACAGAAGAGCTCGAAAAGCTTGAAGGACGTAAAGAAGTTTTAAAAGAACGAAAAAAGAATGCAAGCAGTAATAAAGAGCAATACGAAAAAAACATTGAAGAGCTTACAAGCAAGCTTAAGAAGCTTGAGGAACAAAAAACTACATTGGTAACAGAATACGATCATCACACTAAATCGGCTGCTGCGCTGAAAAAGAAATTAAAAGAAAAAACCGAACTAATGAATCAATATAATATTAATATTGAAGAAATGATTGAATCATTAAAAAGCGATTATATTGAGCTTTTAAATGAAAAGGCAACTTATAAAAACGAGTTGGCCTTACTTGAGCAGCAATTAGGACAACAGGAAGCTAAAAAAATAAAGCTTGATGGTGAAAATAAAAAATACCTAGAACAAAGACAAACGATTTTAGAAGAGAAGCAGAAAACGAATGAGGAACTAGAAAAAGTCGATAAGCAAATTGAAGACCAAGTTCTTGCATTCCGCGAACATCAAAAAAAGCTGGAAGCATTGAAAAATCAATATCAAAAGCAAGAAACGACACTTTATCAAGCTTTTCAGTATTTGCAAAAAGCAAAGTCTCGAAAAGAAACTTTAGAGGAAATGGAAGAGGATTATACCGGTTTCTTCCATGGTGTTCGGGAAGTATTAAAAGCTAGAAATTCTAAGCTTTCTGGGATTGAAGGTGCCGTTGCGGAGCTTATACAAGTTCCTAAACAATATGAGCTCTCAATTGAAACAGCATTAGGCGGAGCAATGCAAAATGTCGTCGTTGCGACAGAAGCCGATGGTAGAAAGGCGATTGAATATTTAAAAACTAATCGATATGGACGTGCTACCTTTTTGCCGTTAAATATTATTAAAGGCAAAGGGTTGTCGGGAAGCCAATTGGAATTGATTAGTAAGCATGAAGCATTTATAGGTATTGCAGCTGATATTGTAAAAATCGATCAAAAGTATCAAACAATCATTTCTAATCTTTTAGGAAATGTAATTATTACAAAAGATCTTCGAGGGGCAAATGAAATTGCCAAGCTATTGCAATACCGATATCGATTAGTGACATTAGATGGAGACGTTGTTAACCCGGGTGGTTCGATGACGGGCGGGACTGTGAAGCAATCCTCTACATCGTTAATCAGCCGAAAAGGAGAACTCGAAGATCTTAAAGAAAAAACGAAATTGATGGAAGAAAAAACAGATCAGCTTGAGCAGCAAGTTAAAACACTTAAACAAGACGTAAACAGCAATGAAAAGATACTTGAAGAAATGAGAAGCGCTGGAGAGCTCCTTCGCTTAAAGCAACAAGAATTGAAATCGGAAATGAGGCAAATTGAATTAGCCGAAAAAAATCTAAATGAAAAACTCCAAATTTACGATATGGAGCGTAATGAATCGAATACTACTGTTCATAATGTAGATCGCCGCATAAATGAACTAACTGCCACTTTAACGCAAATAACGAAAAACATTGAACAACTTGATAAAGAAATTGAAGATTTAACAAAGAAAAAAAATAATCAAAACACTTCAAAGGATGAATTACTAGCTGAAATTAGTGATTTAAAAGCAGAACTGGCAGTGAAAAATGAGCAACTTGTAACTAGTCGTGAAATACTTGCAACTGTAAAAGTAGAATACGAAGAAGTAAGTGCGAAAAAAACTAGTTATGAAGAAGAGCTCAACTGGTTAGTAAGTCAAATGTCCAATAATCATTCAGGGGAAGCAGAATTATCTGTAGCGGCGGAGAAAAAATTAACCGATAAGATCGAAACAACTAAGCTAATTTCAATCCGTAGAGAAGAACGGATGCAATTACAAACAAAACTCGAAGATGCTGAATTAGCAATTAAAGAACTAAAGAGGCAACATAAAGGTTTAGTAGAAGTAGTTAAAGATGAAGAAGTGAAAATTAATCGAATCGATGTTGATTTAGAAAATCGACTTAACCGTTTAAATGAAGAATATATGTTAACCTTTGAGGCGGCTAAAGAGAAATATCCACTGCAAATCCCAATTGAAGATGCGCGAAAACGCGTAAAACTAATTAAACTTGCCATTGAAGAATTAGGGACTGTTAATATCGGTGCGATTGATGAATACGAACGCGTATCAGAACGATATCAGTTTTTAATGGAACAACAATCAGACTTAGTGTCCGCGAAAGAGACATTACTGCAAATTATTGATGAAATGGATGAAGAAATGAAAAAGCGTTTCCAGCAAACATTTGAATCGGTAAAGTTTCATTTTGAACCGATTTTTAAAGCGTTATTCGGTGGAGGACGTGCTGAATTAAAATTAACGGACCCGACTGATTTATTGAATACGGGAGTAGATATTGTCGCTCAGCCGCCCGGAAAGAAGTTGCAAAACTTAGGGTTATTATCCGGAGGAGAACGTGCACTAACTGCAATTGCGCTATTATTTGCTATTTTAAAAGTTCGACCTGTTCCTTTCTGTATTTTAGATGAAGTGGAAGCAGCACTGGATGAAGCAAACGTATACCGTTTTAGTAAATATTTAAAAAAATTTAGCGAAGAAACGCAATTCATTGTAATCACGCATCGAAAAGGTACGATGGAGGAAGCGGACGTCCTTTATGGCGTCACAATGCAAGAATCCGGCGTATCTAAACTTGTATCCGTTAGACTTGAATCATCTAAAGAACTAGTTGAAACATAAAATTAATGAGAAGAAACGAGGAAGTGATTGAAAGATGAGTTTTTTTAAAAAGCTAAAAGATAAATTCACAAAATCTACTGATTCTGTAACGGAAAAATTCAAACAAGGTTTATCAAAAACGCGAGATAATTTTGCTTCTAAAGTGAATGACCTTGTAGCAAGATATCGGAAAGTAGATGAGGATTTCTTTGAAGAGCTTGAAGAAATACTTATTGGAGCAGATGTGGGCTTCAATACAGTTATGGAGCTTGTTGAAGAATTAAAAATGGAAGTAAAGAAAAAGAATATTCAAGATCCAGCCGAAGTTCAATCCGTCATTTCCGAAAAGCTTGTTGAAATCTATCAAGGGGATACCAAAACACCTAATACTATTAATATTCAATCGGAAGGTTTAACGGTTATTTTATTCGTTGGTGTAAATGGAGTGGGGAAAACAACGACAATTGGCAAACTTGCTCATAAATATAAAACCGATGGGAAGAAAGTTATTTTAGCCGCAGGGGACACATTTAGGGCAGGGGCTATCGATCAATTAGAGGTTTGGGGGCAACGGGTCGGTGTTGATGTAATCAAGCAAGGTGAAGGCTCTGATCCTGCCGCTGTTATGTATGATGCGATTCAGGCAGCGAAGGCGCGTAAAGCTGATATTCTTCTTTGTGATACGGCAGGTCGACTGCAAAACAAAGTTAATTTGATGAATGAATTAGAAAAGGTAAAAAGGGTCATTGAAAGAGAAATACCAAATGCACCCCATGAAGTGCTTCTAGTCTTAGATGCAACAACAGGGCAAAATGCGATGGTACAAGCAAAAACGTTTAAAGAAGTAACAGATGTATCCGGGATTGTCTTGACTAAATTAGACGGTACCGCTAAAGGTGGAATTGTTCTAGCGATCCGCAATGAACTTGAAATTCCAGTTAAGTTTGTTGGTTTAGGTGAAAAAATGGACGATTTACAAGAATTTGATCCGGAAAAATATGTGTATGGACTTTTTTCAACGATCATTGAGCAAAACGAGGAATAAAGGACATTTACTTGACAAATCGATAAATACTGTGTAATCTTCATATGTAAAGGTCTTTCACTTAACAAGGGAGTGAGAAGAATGCTAGAGAAAACAACGAGAATGAATTACTTATATGATTTTTATCAATCGTTGTTAACTCCAAAGCAACGTAGCTATATGTCCCTTTATTATTTAGACGATTTTTCGCTTGGTGAAATTGCTGAAGAATATGAAGTAAGCAGGCAGGCGGTGTTTGATAATATCAAGCGTACAGAAGCCATGCTTGAGGAATATGAAAAGAAATTATTATTATTCCGAAAGTTTCAGGATCGAAAAGTAATTCTTGAAAATATGAAAAAAGCATTGGAAACTAATTCAGTGGAAGAACTGGCAAAGCTCATTGAAGCGCTTGAAATATTAGAATAGGAGGCGGTATGAATGGCATTTGAAGGACTATCCGACCGACTTCAGAACACAATACAGAAAATACGCGGCAAAGGAAAAGTATCTGAAAGCGATGTAAAAGAAATGATGCGTGAAGTACGTCTCGCTCTATTAGAAGCGGACGTTAACTTCAAAGTAGTAAAGGATTTTGTTAAAAAGGTAAGCGAGCGCTCCGTTGGACAGGAAGTGATGAAAAGTCTGACACCTGGACAACAGGTCATTAAAGTAGTTAAAGAAGAATTAACGAATTTAATGGGTGGGGAACAAAGTCAAATCGCAGTATCGAAGCGCCCTCCAACGGTTATTATGATGGTTGGTTTACAGGGTGCCGGTAAAACGACGACGACTGGAAAGCTTGCAAATCTATTGCGAAAAAAATATAATCGAAATCCTTTATTAGTTGCCGCTGATATTTATCGTCCGGCTGCTATTAAACAACTAGAGACGTTAGGAAAACAGCTTAATATGCCTGTATTTTCTTTAGGGGATCAAGTCAGCCCGGTTGAAATTGCCAAACAGGCTCTTGAAAAGGCAAAAGAAGACCATAATGATTATGTATTAATCGATACAGCAGGTCGGTTGCATATTGATGGGGAATTAATGAATGAGCTTAAGGAAATTAAAGAGCTTTCTAATCCCGATGAGATCTTCCTCGTTGTTGATGCGATGACTGGACAAGATGCTGTTAATGTTGCTGATAGCTTTAATGAGCAATTAGGCATTACCGGTGTCGTATTAACGAAGCTTGATGGGGACACTCGCGGTGGTGCAGCCCTTTCAATTCGTGCCGTAACAGAAAAGCCGATTAAATTTGTCGGTATGGGTGAAAAATTAGATGCATTAGAAGCATTCCATCCCGAACGTATGGCATCCCGTATTTTAGGTATGGGAGATATGCTTTCCTTAATTGAAAAAGCGCAGGCAAATGTCGATGAGGAAAAAGCAAAAGAACTTGAACAGAAATTGAGAACAATGAATTTTACATTTGATGATTTTCTCGATCAATTAGGTCAAGTTCGAAAAATGGGTCCACTTGATGAACTATTAAAAATGATGCCTGGTGCAAATAAAATTAAAGGCATGGGTAATCTGCAGATTGATGAAAAACAAATTAGTCATGTTGAAGCAATTATTCAATCAATGACGAAAAAGGAAAAAGTCAATCCGGAGATTATTAACGCTGGTAGAAAAAAGAGAATTGCGAAAGGAAGCGGCACTTCCGTTCAAGAAGTGAATCGACTTTTAAAGCAGTTTGAAGAAATGAAAAAAATGATGAAACAGATGACAGGAATGCAGCAAAAAGGAAAACGTAAAGGCTTTAAATTTCCATTTATGTAATTTGTCCTTTCTCATCGTTTTTGATATAATACTAAGTGTTAAGAAAAAACACTTTACAAACTAAACACATATTTGATAATATACTATCTTGTGTAAAACTATTCGGAGGTGCTATTTAAAATGGCAGTAAAAATTCGTTTAAAACGTATGGGAGCAAAAAAATCTCCTTTCTATCGTATTGTTGTAGCTGATTCTCGTTCACCACGTGATGGACGCTTTATTGAAACAGTAGGAACTTATAATCCTGTTTCACAACCAGCTGAAGTTAAAATTGATGAAGAACTAGCAATGAAATGGTTACAAAATGGTGCAAAGCCATCTGACACAGTTCGCAATCTATTTTCTAAACAAGGCATCATGGAAAAATTCCACAACGCAAAATATAGCAAATAATCGTGAACTCAATGCAAGATTTGATCGAAACGATTGTTAAGCCCCTTGTCGATTCACCAGAAGATGTTCAAGTTTTCGTAGCTGAAGAAGATAGTCATATCACTTACAAACTATCAGTTAATAAACAGGATATCGGTAAGGTAATAGGAAAAAAGGGGCGGGTTGCAAAAGCCATTCGAACTGTTGTCTATGCTGCAGCAGGATCCAAACATCATAAGAAAATTTATTTGGAAATTATCGAATGAAACCAAAGGATAATTTCCTTTGGTTTATCAAGCAGAAATAAGAATTCTCACACTGAATTTATTACACTGCATGAGAAAAGGGAGGGTTCAATTCCTCCCTTTTTCTATATACAAAATTCGTATACATACCTCTTTTTAACTCCTTATCAAAATAAAGTATCACAAATGCAAAGTGAAAATAATTAGTAAAAGAACATATAAGGAGGGTGGAAATGCAGTTACTTCAAACTGTAACAATAAAGCAGGTTTTAACAGAAAAAAGTAAAAAAGAACTGCAGCAATCCTATATTCAAAAAAAAATCACCATGCAAAAAGAATGTGATCAATTACGATTTGAATTAAAAAAATTGGAGCGAACAAACAAGTTTTCACCAACAAGTTTAAAAACACATTTTGAAAAAGAAATTAATAGCAGAAAAGAGAAAATTAAATTAATTGATTTTCAAATTGAGCAGCTTTCTCTACTGCCGCTAGGAAGCGAAATTAAAGAACAGGACATACAAGCCATTGTGGATGTAAAAGTCGGCGATAATTGGGAAAAACTAATGAAAGAACAAATGATTATAGTAAAAGATGGAATTGTCATAGAAATACGTTAGAGGTGAGTGAATGACTAATTGGTTTAATGTAGGAAAAATAGTAAATACGCATGGACTTAATGGGGAGGTTCGTGTCATCTCCAAAACAGATTTTCCCGAAGAACGATATCAAAAAGGGAATACCCTTTATTTATTTTTAAATGATCAAGAACCAGTTCAATTAACGATTAAAAATCATCGTACACATAAAAATTTCGACTTATTACAATTTGAGGGGTACGAAAATATTAATATAGTTGAAAAATGGAAGAATGGTTTATTAAAAATTTCTGAAGAACAATTAACAAACCTTGATGAAGGAGAATATTATTTCCATGAAATCATTGGGTGCAAAGTTATTACACTAGACGGAGAAGAAATTGGGATTGTAAAAGAAATATTAACCCCTGGAGCAAATGATGTATGGGTAGTTAAAGGAAAGGATAAAAAAGAACACTTAATCCCATATATTGATGACATAATAAAAAATGTAAACATCGAGGAAAAGGTTATAACGATTGATCCAATGGAAGGATTATTATCATGAAAATAGACGTCCTAACCCTTTTTCCCGAAATGTTTTCCGGAGTCTTTGGTTCCTCTATATTAAAAAAAGCGGCTGAAAAAAAAGTTGTACAATACAATGTCGTAAATTTTCGCGAGTTTGCTGATAACAAGCACCAAACAGTTGATGATTATCCTTACGGCGGCGGTGCAGGAATGGTTTTAAAGCCACAGCCAATATTCGATGCAGTTGATTCTCTGACTAAAAACGAAGAAAATAGTAAACCGCCGAGAGTAATTCTTTTATGTCCTCAAGGTAAAGTTTTAACTCAAAAAGTATCTGAGGAATTAGCAAAAGAAAATCATCTTATATTTGTTTGCGGTCATTATGAAGGATATGATGAACGAATTCGTGAGCATGTCGTAACAGATGAAATATCCATCGGTGATTATGTGTTAACAGGTGGAGAGCTAGGAGCAATGGTTGTCATTGATAGTGTTGTTCGTCTACTGCCTGGAGTGTTAGGAAATGAAGATTCTCCGCTGCTAGATTCTTTTTCATCAGGCTTGTTGGAACATCCCCACTATACACGCCCTGCTGACTTTAGAGGGATGAGGGTACCGGATGTACTATTATCAGGAAATCATAAGCATATAGATGAATGGCGGGAGAAACAATCGCTAAAGCGAACATATGAAAGACGACCTGATTTGTTAGAAAACTATCCATTAACAGAGAAACATAAGGAATGGATAGCAGAATGGAAAAAGTGTGAGAAAGATTAAGGTCATTGGTAAATAGGTGATTGCAATACAGTTATTGATATGATAAGATATTCCTTGTGATTTATTTTAATAAATCGCATGAAAACGATGTTCCGCTGCATGGATAGATTTGTATGAGCATCTGTTGGAAGGAGTTGAATTCGATGCACAAAATTATTGATGAAATTACAAAAGATCAACTTCGCTCTGATCTTCCAGCGTTCCGTCCTGGTGATACTGTACGTGTACACGTTAAAGTTATCGAGGGTACTCGCGAACGTATCCAGCTATTTGAAGGTGTTGTAATTAAACGCCGTGGTGGTGGAATCAGCGAAACTTTCACAGTTCGCAAAATTTCTTATGGTGTTGGTGTTGAACGTACATTCCCTGTTCACACTCCTAAGATTGCGAAACTTGAAGTAGTGCGTCGCGGTAAAGTTCGCCGTGCGAAACTTTACTACCTACGTAATTTACGTGGTAAAGCCGCTCGTATTAAAGAAATTCGATAATAATAAGAAAAGTGTAAGCGCCTTGGTCAGCCCCGACAAGTCATTTGACCTTGTGGGGGAGCTAGGTGCTGATGCTGGACAAGAAGAGAAGGAGCTTGATATCAAGCTCCTTTTCGACTTTAATAAATTTTTTAATCCGGATTATGGATATGGTAAATTGGATATAAAATAATGATAGGCATAAAAAATATTTTACATTTATTGTTGATTAGCTGATATATTAATATATATAGCTTGGCAATTTTACATAGGCGGTGGAAACATGTCAAAACAAAAGAACGAATTATGGGAATGGACTAAAGCTCTGCTAATTGCGGTGGCACTTGCGGTAATTATTCGCTATTTTTTATTTGCGCCAATTGTTGTAGATGGTTCTTCCATGATGCCTACTCTTCAAAATGGAGATCGGATGATCGTTAATAAACTAGGAAATCCGGATCGGTTTGATATCGTTGTTTTCCATGCACCTGAAAAGAAAGACTACATAAAAAGAGTTATTGGTTTACCGGGTGATAAGGTAGAATATAAAAATGATACACTTTACATAAATGGCAAAGCGTATAAGGAACCATACCTAGATCAATATAAAAAAGACTTACCGGAAGGTCCTTTGACAGAAGATTTCACTTTGAAAGATACTCCGGTCGGACAAGAAACCGTTCCTGAAGGAGAAATCTTCGTCATGGGTGATAATCGCAGATTTAGTAAGGACAGCCGACATATTGGTGCGGTTCCATTAAAGAAAGTAATTGGTGATACGAAATTAATTTATTGGCCAATTTCAGACATTCGCCTTGTAAAATAAGAAATATGGAGTTGAAAGCATGACGATTCAATGGTTCCCAGGGCATATGGCAAAAGCTCGCAGGGAAGTTACGGAGAAACTAAAATTGGTGGATATCGTCTTTGAGCTGGTGGATGCGAGAATTCCTGTTTCCTCTGCAAACCCAATGCTCGATGAGATCATTCAGCAAAAACCGAGATTAACTTTATTAAATAAAGCTGATTTAGCAGACCGTGAAACGACGAAAAAATGGTTGCAATACTATGCCGAGCAAGATAAAAAAGCTTTATCAATCAATTCACAAGCCGGAAGTGGCTTACATGAAATTGTAAATGCAGCCAAAGAAATATTGAAGCCTAAATTTGATCGTATGAAGGCAAAAGGGATGAAACCTAGAGCTATCCGTGCGATGATTATCGGTATTCCTAATGTAGGGAAATCTACATTAATTAATCGTCTTGCTAAGAAGAATATAGCAAAGACAGGAAATATGCCTGGTATTACGAAGTCGCAGCAATGGATTAAAGTCGGGAAAGAACTGGAATTACTTGATACTCCAGGGATCTTATGGCCGAAATTTGAAGATCAAGAAGTAGGTTATAAATTAGCTTTAACTGGTGCTATTAAAGATACGATATTAAACTTGCAGGATATTTCAATTTACGCATTACGTTTTCTTGAGGAAAATTATCCTAATCGACTAAAGGAAAGATATAATTTTTCCGAAATTCCTTCTGAGGTCCTTGATTTATTTAATCATATAGGTGAATTACGTGGATGTTTAATGTCGAAAGGGGAAGTCGATTACGATAAAACAGCGGAAACGATTATTCGTGATATCCGTTCGGATAAGTTAGGAGCTTTATCATTCGATATACCTGGTGAACAAAAAGAAACTGCATCCCCCTAATTTGAGGGGATTTTTTATTCTACCAATAAAATGAGGGACTGAATATGAACACAAGGACAATTAAAGATATTGCCGAAATGCTAAATAAAATAGTAAGCAAGGAAGACCCACTAATCAAAATACTAGAAGTTGATGAACGAAAAGGTGTTCAAAATCTCTTAAAGCAATGGTATAGACAGCAAGAATTAAAGGAAAATTACCGTAAAAAATTTAATCAGATGATGAAATATGAAATCGACATTAAGCAACAAGGCTTCAAGTACATAGCCGGAATTGATGAAGTGGGCAGAGGTCCGCTTGCAGGTCCCGTTATTGCAGCAGCAGTTATTTTGCCTGATGATTTCTACTTAGAAGGCCTAAATGATTCAAAACAATTATCTGAAAAAAAACGTGATGAATTTTATACCATCATTATGAAAGAAGCAGTGGCAGTTGGAACGGGAGTTATTTCCGCACAAGAAATAGACGAGGTTAATATATATGAAGCGACGAAAAAAGCGATGATAGCAGCAATCAATGACCTCCAAACAATGCCGGATTATTGTTTAATAGATGCGATGAAATTAACGATACCCTTCCCTCAGACATCCATCATTAAGGGGGATGCATCCAGTGTATCGATTGCCGCTGCCTCCATTGTCGCTAAAGTAACAAGAGATCGATTAATGAAGAGATATGCACAAGAATACCCGAATTACTTATTTGATAAAAATATGGGCTATGGTACAAATGAACATCTCCAAGCTATACAAAAATATGGTCCCTGTCCAATTCATCGAAAAACCTTTGCTCCCATTAAAAACTATATGTAAAATTTTCAACTATGAGATACTACTCTCATAGTTTTTTTATTGTTATGATTGTTTGTGAATGTTTTTGACTGAAAATAGTTGATTTTGAACGAAAGTGGATGTAAACTATAAAGAGTAAAGAAGATGTATGCGTTATCAATAGAAGCTAAGGTGATAAAACATGTTAACAGTAGAAAGACATCGAATGATTGTTGAGCTTTTAAAGAAAAAAGATATTGTAAGTATCCAAGAACTAGTTGATGCAACAAACACCTCAGAATCAACAATCAGACGGGATTTAATACATTTAGAAGAAAAAAAGGCATTGAAAAGGGTGCATGGCGGTGCATCACGAATTCAAAGAAAATTAGATGAGCCTAATATATTGGAAAAGTCCGCTAAAAATCTCTCAGCTAAAAATGCAATTGCAAAATACTCTGCAAGTTTGATTGAAAACGGTGATTGTATTTATTTAGACGCTGGCACAACAACCCTCCAATTAATTCAATACTTGGATAGTGAAATGGAGATTGTCGTTGTAACAAATGGTGTAACCAATTTAGAGCCGCTTTTAAGTAAAGGCATTAGAACATATGTGGTTGGCGGATTTCTTAAGGCGAGTACAAGTGCCATGATTGGGAAAGTTGCACTAGATAGTATTCAATCTTTCCGTTTCGATAAATGTTTTTTAGGAGTGAATGGTATCCACCCATCACTAGGGTTTACAACACCGGATCCAGAGGAAGCCGCTATGAAGAAAAAAGCATTAGAGCTCTCAAAAGAATGCTATGTTCTTGCAGATCGTTCAAAGATTGGTGAAATCGCCTTTTCAGAAATAGCTGATATTTCTAAAGCCTCTATAATTACAAATGATATAGATGAAGAAACGAAAGAATTATATAACGAAAAAACAATTATTAAGGTAGTGACACCATGATATACACAATAACATTAAATCCTTCATTGGATTACACCGTAAAAGTAGATAATTTTCAAATAGGTGAATTAAATCGATCGAACGAAGATTATAAAGTTCCCGGCGGGAAAGGTATTAACGTATCGCGCGTGTTAAAACGACTTGGAGTAGACTCGAAGGCACTCGGATTTGTTGGTGGATTCACAGGAAAGTATATTGAAGACTATTTAAAAGACGAACAAATTGAAGTAGATTTTGTAAAAGTAGCCGGTGATTCCCGAATTAACATTAAGCTGAAAACAGATGTTGAAACTGAAATTAATGGGTCAGGTCCCAATATTGGGCCAGCCGAATTTGAAAAATTTATAGAAAAACTAGATGCGGCTAATTCAAAAGATATAATCGTTTTTTCAGGAAGTATTCCAAGCACACTCCCCGCAACAATATATAAGGACTTAATTGAAAAGGGGAAACAGAAAGGAACACTTTTTGTTGCAGATGTTTCGGGTGTGGCATTAAAAAATGTAATAGAAGCTAAACCATTTTTAATTAAGCCCAATCACCATGAACTTGGGGAACTTTTTGATAAAGAAATTACTACTATTCAAGATGCTTATTTATATGGAAAAAAATTAGTAGACAGTGGAATTGAAAATGTTATTGTTTCAATGGCTGACAAAGGCGCCGTATTAATTACTAAAACAGGTGCGTATCATGCAAATGTACCAAAAGGAACACTTGTAAACTCGGTTGGTGCCGGAGATTCTTTAGTAGGTGGATTTTTAGCTGCTTTTGTAACAGGTGCTCCAGTTGAACAAGCATTTCGAAATGGAGTTTCTTCAGGAAGTGCCACCGCGTTTTCTATGGGTCTTTGCACGAAAGAAATGGTTTCAAATCTACTAAACCAAGTAAAAGTTACAACTCTTTAAAAGGAGATAAACAACATGAAAATTACCGAACTGCTTACATTAGAAACCATTAAATTGGGGATTGAATCAACAGCAAAAAAAGAAGTAGTTAATGAACTGGTAAATGTCCTTGATCAAGCTGGAAAATTAAATGATAAAGATAAATATGAAAAAGCTGTTTTAGCAAGAGAAGAGCAAAGTACCACCGGTATTGGAGACGGAATTGCCATCCCACATGCTAAGACAGATGCAGTAAAAGCACCGGCTATCGCTTTTGGGAGATCGACTGCAGGTGTGGATTATGAATCTTTTGATGGACAGCCCAGTCATTTATTCTTTATGATTGCTGCCAGTGAAGGGGCAAATAATACACATTTAGAGGCGTTATCAAGACTTTCTTCGTTATTAATGAAAGATGTTGTCAGAAATAAATTAATGGCAGCTTCATCTCCTGAAGAGGTAATAGCTGTATTTAATGAATTTGATGTAGATGAAGAAACGGTACAAACATCCGTAGAGAAGAATATGGTCCTTGCAGTTACAGCTTGCCCTACTGGTATTGCTCACACATATATGGCTGCTGATTCGCTAAAGGAAAAGGCAAAAGAATTAGGGATTCCATTTAAGGTTGAAACAAATGGTTCCGGCGGTGCAAAAAATGTATTAACACAAGAAGAAATTGATCAAGCGGCCGCTATCATTATTGCTGCAGATAAGCAAGTAGAAATGGAACGTTTTAAAGGTAAGTGTATTATTGAAGTGCCAGTTGCCGATGGAATCCGTAAACCGAAAGAGCTGCTTGAGAAAGCGGTTAAACAGGACGGTACGATTTACAACGGTTCAGGTGAAAAGAAAAAAGATAGTAGTGATCATAAAGGCAGAAGCGGCTTTTATAAACATCTCATGAATGGTGTATCAAATATGCTGCCCTTCGTTGTTGGCGGAGGAATTTTAATTGCGATTTCCTTTATGTTTGGGATTCATTCGGCTGATCCTAAAGACGAGACATATAATCGATTTGCGGAAGCTTTAAATACAATTGGTGGCGGTAACGCGTTTGGTTTAATGATCCCTGTCTTAGCTGGTTTTATCGCGATGAGTATTGCTGATCGTCCCGGATTAGCACCTGGTATGGTTGGCGGTTTTATGGCTGCCCAAGGTGGAGCTGGATTTTTAGGAGGTCTCATTGCAGGTTTTCTAGCAGGGTATGTTGTTGTATTACTGAAAAAATTATTCTCGAAATTACCGGATGCACTTGAAGGAATTAAGCCGGTATTGCTTTATCCACTATTTGGGATATTTATTACTGGTATCATCATGTTCTTTGTTATAAATAAACCTTGTAGTCTATTTAATGAATATTTAACCAATTTATTAAATAATCTTGGTACCGGAAATTTAGTATTACTTGGTATTATTCTTGGTGGTATGATGTCCGTCGATATGGGTGGTCCAATTAATAAAGCGGCCTTTACGTTTGGGATTGCGATGATTGACGCAGGAAATTATGCGCCACATGCTGCTGTCATGGCCGGTGGGATGGTTCCACCACTTAGTATGGCAATTGCAACGACTTTATTTCGTAATAAATTTACAAAAAAAGAGCGGGAAGCGGGGATTACTTGCTATATTATGGGTGCGTCATTTATTACTGAAGGTGCCATCCCATTTGCTGCATCTGATCCAGCACGTGTGATTCCTTCAGCTGTAGTAGGTTCGGCAGTTGCGGGGGCATTAACGATGCTATTTGGGATTGGACTTCGCGCGCCGCACGGTGGAATATTTGTTATTCCTTTAGTGGATGGAAATCCTCTTTTATATATCCTAGCCATCTTAATCGGTTCTGTCGTCACAGCATTATTAGTAGGCTTACTTAAGAAAAGAGTAATTGAATAAAAATAATAGGCTGACAAAATGTCAGCCTATTTCCTTTTATAAGGATTTGCGATATATTTCTAATACATCTTCACGGTTTAATTTTTTAAAATTGCCAAATTCACCATTTGCCATTGCTTTATCGGCCATCACTTCTAATTTACTTGCATCGATATTATAATCACTTAATCGGGATGGTGCACCGATACTATTCCAAAATTCCCTCAGTTTTTCGATCCCTTCTAAACCAGCCTCTTCGTCGGTTTTACCTTCAGGGTCTACGCCAAATACCCGTACTGCGAGCTGTTTAAAACGTGAAGGCTTCACCTTTAAATTATGCTTCATCCAATTTGGAAAGAGGATGGCTAATCCACCACCATGGGGAATATCGTAAACAGCCGAAACGGCATGTTCAATATTATGGGAAGCCCAATCGCCTCGATAGCCCATTGAAAGCATACCGTTTAATGCCATCGTTCCTGTATATAAAATCGTTGATCTATATTCATAATTTTCCAGATCATTAATTAGCTTTGGAGCAGTTTCCATAACAGTAAGTAATAATGATTCACACATCCGATCCTGCATAAGTGTGTTTTCTGTTAGATGAAAATAATGCTCGAACACATGTGACATCATATCGACCATTCCATATACGGTTTGATCTTTCGGAACAGTCATAGTGTTAACTGGGTCAAGTATTGAAAATTTAGGAAATGTAACCGAACTACCCCAGCCATACTTTTCATTCGTTTCCCAATTGGTAATAACCGATCCTGCATTCATTTCTGAACCAGTTGCTGCAATGGTTAGTATTGTACCAAAGGGAAGGGCTTCTTTTGCGAAAGCTTTCTTCGTAACAAGATCCCACGCATCCCCATCATACTTCGCTCCCGCTGCAATTGCTTTTGTACAGTCAATGACACTTCCACCACCAACAGCAAGGAGAAAATCAATTTGCTCTTTTTTACATAAATCGACGCCTTTCCTTACCGTTGAGATACGCGGATTTGGCTCAACTCCAGATAATTCGAATACTTGTGAGCCGATCTCTTCTAAATTTTTTACCACTTGATCATACAAGCCGTTTTTCTTAATACTGCCTCCACCATAAACAAGCAGCACCTTTTTTCCGTATTGTGGAACTTCTACTTTCAACTGTTCAAGTTGACCCTTACCAAATATTAATTTAGTTGGGTTCCAATATGTAAAATTATCCATTAACAATCACTCCTCACCTACATTATGAAATAGAGAAATAAGAAATGCAAAAATGCAGCATTATTAATATGCTACAATCTTTTCATTTTACAATAATTGTTTTGGAAATTAGACAAGTCTGTAAGAATAAAAATATAGATAATGAGTTCCCAGAGAGGATGATAAGGATGAGGAAAGATGTAATAAGACAAAGGGATAAAATAATAGAGCGCTTGCTTTCTGATCAATCCCGTAATGGTTCTTGGGAATATCCTTTTGAAACAGGGATATTAACAGATTGCTATATGATTATCTTATTAAGAGTTTTGGAAAAAAATGATGAAAGTTTAATTCAAAGCCTAGTTAATCGTATTTTAAAGGAACAATACAATGATGGGACATGGAAGCTATATGTTGATGAAGGGAAAGGGAATTTATCATTAACCATTACAGCTTACTATGCCTTGCTGTTTTCGGGTTACGTAGAGAAGAATTCTCCTAATTTCATAAGAGCAAAAGAATTTATCATGATAAATGGTGGGCTCCATAAAGCAAACATGTTCACACTTGCCTTATTATCGTTAACAGGTCAAATCGAGTGGGATTCACCATTTCCAATTCCAGTAGAAGCAGTCCTCCTTCCTGAAAAATTTCCAATTAATTTTTTTGACATATCTGTCTTTGGCAGAGCAAACTTAGCTCCCTTACTTATAGTGGCGGATTATAAGTTAGTAGTAAAACCGGCAAATTCTCCGAATCTAGCAGATCTTATAATTAGGAAAACTGATGGAAAGAACAAGTTTACCGATGAAACGAGATCAATTTTCGATTTCATTGAACAGGGAATTGAACAAATTGTAGAATTAAAGGAAGATGTTCATGAAAAAGCATTGGAATATTTGGAGCAATATTTATATGATCATATCGAACTAGATGGCACACTTTATAGCTACTTCAGTGCAACTTTCTATATGATTTTTGCATTCATTGCCCGGGGAAAGGATAAAAATGATTCAAAAATTATTAAAGCCATTGACGGATTGAAATCTATGATTTGCACGATTAATGGGGATAAGCATTGTCAGTATACGACGGCGCATGTTTGGAATACTGCATTAATTTCGTCAGCACTCCAATTTGCTGGAATTCCCCATACAGAAGTAAACATTCGTCAAGCAAATCAATATTTATTAGAAAGACAACATGTAAAACTAGGGGATTGGACGGTTCATAATCCGCATACATATCCTGGCGGTTGGGGATTTTCAAATGTTAACACAATCAATCCGGATATAGACGATACAATTGCATCTTTGCGTGCGTTGCATCAACTAATAATTGAACAGCCACATTATTATAATGTGTGGGATCGAGGGATTCGCTGGGTTTTATCCATGCAAAATGACGATGGCGGATGGGCAGCTTTTGAAAAAAATGTTGATAATCCATTATTGAATTTATTGCCTTATGGGGAAGGGTTGTTGCTAGATGCCTCATCAGTAGATTTAACAGGTAGAACGTTAGATTTTTTGGGGAATTATACAAGCATTGATAAAGATGATCAACAAATTAAAAAAGCAATTAAATGGCTTGTAAATCACCAGGAAGATGATGGCAGTTGGAATTGTCGCTGGGGAATTTATTATATATATGGTACTTGGACAGCAATCATAGGATTAATGGCAGTTGGTATAAGACCCAATCATCCATCAATCACTCGTGCAAAAAAGTGGATTGAGCACACACAAAATGTCGATGGAGGTTGGGGGGAGTCATGTAATAGTGATAAAATAAAAAAATATATCCCATTGGGTGTAAGCACACTAATCCACACTGCATGGGCCCTTGACTCCTTAATAACGATAGCGGATGAAGTTACTCCTTCGATACAAAAAGGAATAAACTTTTTAATCAATCATGCCGATATTAAAGATTGGAGGAGTTCTTATCCAAAAGGTCAAGGGATGGGTGGGGAATTTTATATTCATTATCATAGCTATGATTATATTTGGCCCCTGTTCACACTTGTAAAATATTTAAAAAAATTTAACAAGTAGTTTATGATAATAGCCCAAAAAAGGAGGGGATTGAATGCTCTTATCAAATATCCAGTCAATTTTAAGAGGAGATGTGAAGCCCCTTCAAAATCAATTTGAATTCAAATCGGGTGACGTTTTTGCAGGAAATATTAGTAAAATATACCCAAATCAAACAGCTGTTGTTAAAGTAGGGAATCAAAATATTTTGGCAAAGCTTGAGGCTCCTATCATAAATGGCGGAAAGTATTGGTTTCAAGCATCAACAAAAGAGGGAGAAATTCATTTAAAAATCCTTTCCCCTTTATCAATGGAAAATCAAACTCAAGATTCTATTTTAAAACAATTATCTCTTCCCAATAGTAAAATTTTTAAAGAATTAACAGTATTCTTAGCAAAAGAACAAATTCCCTTACCGAAGGAATCAATCTTGAAAGCCGGTCAATGGATTGAACATCAGAATAATACAAAGGAAGGGTTCGAAGCCCTAAAATATATGGTGGAAAAAGACTTTCCTTTTTCTGAGTCCATTTATAAATCACTAAAGGAAGTATTAAGTCCCAAAGCTCCAATACAAACTTTGCTCCAAAATTTAGAATCTCAATTAATTGCTGAACCTAAAACAAAAACAGTCCAAGCATTGTTATCAACACTTGAATCTATACAACTTAAAGACTTAGATGCAAACAATAAAGAATCCGTCCCACAAATTCTATTATCATTATTAAAGAAAACAACAAGTAAAATGGGATTGTTTTACGAAGCAGATATTTTAGCAAATATAGAAGACAACAAAAGTTTAGAAAATAGCATGAAGCCGTTGTTAGTAAAGTATTTACAGGAAACCGGCCATACATTGGAGACAAAAGAACTTGCAGAACAGATCATTAATAAAATGAATGGACAACAATTATTATCACACTCAAATACACCATACCAGCATATTGTTTATCAATTACCATTACAATTATTTGGATTTCAAACAGAACTAACAATGCAATGGTCCGGGAAACGAAAAGAAGATGGGAAAATAGACCCTGATTATTGCCATGTATTATTTTATTTAGAATTGGAACATCTGAAGGAAACCATTGTTGATATGAAGGTGCAAAACCGAATTATTTCAATAAAAATTATTAATAATAACGAGCAACTGCAAAATATGGCAAAGCTCATCCTTCCAAAATTAAAACAAGGATTGAAAGATTTAAATTACACCCTATCCGCAATCCAATTCGAACATTCTTCAAATAATGAAGTTCAAAAGTCTCTTTCAAATTCGGTGATAAACCAATACTCGGGGGTGGATATACGAATATGAGTGAAACGAATAAAAGACAACAGGCAATCGCTTTAAAATATCAATCCGAAATCCAGGATGCACCTAAAGTTATCGCAAAAGGGAAAGGCTTAACAGCTGAAAATATCATTGAAGTAGCAAAAGAAAAAAATATTCCAATTCAAGAAGATCATAATTTAGTAGAATTGCTTAGTCAACTAGAAATAAATGAAACGATTCCTGAAGAATTATATGAAGCAGTTGCTGAAGTTTTTGCATTTATTTATCGTTTGGATCGCAATATTGCTAACTAGTAAAATGAATCGCAATATTCATATGAATGAGTATTAATCTTCCGAAAATGGAATAATTCGGAAGTATGTAAATAATTAGTAAAAAATAGATAAAATAACGTTATAAACAATTCTAATTTCGTCAGAAAGCTAGACATATTTTAATCCATTTTATACAATGGAATCGCAGTTTATTTTTTGTAGAGTTTGATAGGAGGATGGAAAATGAATATCCATGAGTATCAAGGTAAAGAAATCCTCAGAAAATACGGGGTAGCGGTACCAAATGGTAAAGTTGCATTCACAGTTGAAGAAGCAGTGGAAGCAGCAAAGGAATTAGGTACTACTGTATGTGTCGTTAAAGCACAAATTCATGCTGGTGGTCGTGGTAAAGCCGGTGGTGTTAAAGTTGCTAAGAATTTGGATGAAGTACGTACATATGCAAACGAAATCTTAGGAAAAACATTGGTAACACACCAAACTGGTCCAGAAGGAAAAGAAGTAAAGCGCCTTCTTATTGAAGAAGGTTGTGATATTCAAAAAGAATATTATGTAGGTCTTGTTTTAGATCGCGCTACTTCACGTGTTGTATTAATGGCATCTGAAGAAGGCGGTACAGAAATTGAAGAGGTTGCTGAAAAGACACCTGAAAAAATCTTCAGAGAAACAATTGATCCGGTTGTTGGTTTGACTGCATTCCAAGCACGTCGAATTGCATTCAATATTAACATTCCAGCTAATCTTGTAAATAAAGCAGTTAAATTCATGATGGGATTATATACTGCTTTTGTTGAAAAAGATTGTTCAATTGCCGAAATTAACCCACTTGTAGTAACAGGTGATGGTAATGTAATGGCATTAGATGCTAAATTAAACTTTGATTCTAATGCACTATATCGTCAAAAAGACGTGTTAGAATATCGCGACCTTGAAGAAGAAGATCCAAAAGAAATTGAAGCTTCTAAATATGATTTAAGCTACATTGCATTGGACGGAAAAATCGGTTGTATGGTAAACGGCGCAGGTCTTGCAATGGCTACAATGGACATTATTAAACATTATGGCGGCGATCCGGCTAACTTCTTGGATGTTGGGGGCGGTGCAACTGCTGAGAAAGTTACTGAAGCATTTAAAATCATCTTATCTGATGAAAATGTTAAAGGTATCTTCGTAAATATCTTTGGTGGAATTATGAAGTGCGACATTATTGCTGAAGGTGTCGTAGAAGCAACGAAACAAGTTGGTTTAGAATTGCCTTTAGTTGTTCGTTTAGAAGGAACGAATGTTGATTTAGGTAAGAAAATTCTAAACGAATCCGGATTAAATATTGTAGCAGCTGAATCTATGGCAGACGGTGCACAAAAAATTGTTGAATTAGTAGGCACAACAAGATAATAAGAAAGGCAGGGGAATATAATGAGCGTTTTTGTTAATAAAGATACAAAAGTAATCGTTCAAGGTATTACTGGGAAAACAGCTCTTTTCCATACAAAACAAATGCTAGAATACGGTACAAAAATCGTTGGTGGTACATCTCCAGGTAAAGGCGGAACAGAAGTTGAAGGTGTACCGGTATTTAATACCGTCTCAGAAGCGGTTAAAGCTACTGGTGCAAATGCTTCCGTTATTTATGTTCCAGCTCCTTTTGCTGCGGATGCAATTATGGAAGCTGTTGATGCAGAATTAGACTTAGCAATTTGTATCACTGAACATATTCCTGTATTGGATATGGTAAAAGTTAAACGCTATATGGAAGGTAAAAAGACTCGTTTAGTTGGTCCTAACTGTCCTGGGGTTATCACTCCGGAAGAATGTAAAATCGGTATTATGCCTGGATACATTCATACAAAAGGGCATGTTGGTGTCGTATCACGTTCTGGTACATTAACTTATGAAGCAGTTCATCAATTATCACAAGCAGGTATTGGACAAACTACTGCTGTAGGTATCGGTGGAGATCCTGTTAATGGAACTGACTTTATTGACGTGCTAAAAGCATTCAATGAAGATCCAGAAACTGAAGCTGTTATTATGATTGGTGAAATCGGTGGTACTGCAGAAGAAGAAGCTGCTAACTGGGTGAAAGCCAATATGACGAAACCGGTTGTAGGATTCATCGGCGGTGTAACAGCACCTCCAGGAAAACGCATGGGACATGCCGGTGCGATTATTTCCGGTGGAAAAGGTACAGCTGAAGAAAAAATCCGTGTCATGAATGAGTGCGGAATTAAAGTGGCAGCAACACCATCAGTAATGGGTGAAACATTAATTGAAGTACTTAAAGAAAGAGGACTTTACGAAAAGTGTAAAACACATTAAGATAAAGTCATAATTAATAGTCCCTCTATTAAGAGGGACTATTTTACTAACATTTAAAGGAGGATTATATGGAAGAGTATAAGAAAAGATTGATACATCTTCATTATTGCAGGGGAATAGGATCAAAAGGAATGATATCTATACTAAAATCGGACCCTAGTTTAAAAAATATATATCGCTTTTCAGATTCCACATTAAAAAATCTCACGCAACTTCCACCCGAACTTTTCTCCAAGTTTTATTATGATCTTCAACATTTAAATCCCGACAAAATTATAGCGACCCTCACGAATCATAATATCCATCCAATAACTATATTTGATAAAACATACCCATTTAGATTAAAACAAATTTACAATCCACCTATCGTTCTATACACAATGGGTAATGCCACTCTTCTTAACGAGCCCTCACTTGCCATTGTCGGTTCGCGAAAAGGAAATGGATATGCCAGAAAAGTGATAGAAGAGTTGCTGCCAAGTTTATTAAATAAACGGATGATCATAACAAGTGGTTTAGCAAAAGGGGTAGATACAATAGCACATCAAGTAACTATTCAATTTGGTGGAAAAACAATTGGTGTTTTAGGAAATGGTTTTTTTCATGTATATCCGCAGGAAAATAAACAATTAGCAGAGAATATGAAAAAAGAGCACCTTCTTATTTCGGAGTATCCTCCACAAGTGAAGCCGCAAAAATGGCATTTTCCAATGAGAAATCGAATAATTAATGGATTATCGGTTGGAACATTGATTATTCAAGCGGAGGAAAGAAGTGGGTCATTAATTACTGCGGAATATGCGTTACAGGAAGGTAGAGAGGTATTTGCTATTCCGGGTAATATGTTTGATCCACTTTCAAAAGGAACAAATATGTTAATACAACAGGGTGCAAAGTTGGTATTAAATAGTGAAGATATTATTAATGAACTCAATCTTTAGGCAGAGTTAACTATTTATGTATACTGTTCAATAAATAATATTAATTTAGGCAATAATTTTATGCTGTAATTTTCTCAGATTTTTTTCATATATCTAGATTTATCTAACGTTTCTAAAGGAAAACAACTAAGCAATTTGGAACGAAATGATAAAAAAATCATCTATTTAAGTGAAAAAGGTTGCAATTTTGGAATATCTGTTATACTGTTTCCAACAGATACTAGCAATAAAAAACTTATAATGAAAACGATTTCTAGTTTTGAACTTCCACTCTTTATTGACAAATAAAAAAATCAAGGTTAATATGAACACTTGATTTTATGTATCAGAAATATCGAAAAAGTATATAACTAGAAAAATAATGAAAACCTCTGGGAGGCTTCTTAATGTCAGAGTACTTAGTAATAGTGGAATCACCTGCAAAGGCAAAGACTATTGAACGATATTTAGGAAAAAAATATAAAGTTAAGGCATCTATGGGACATATTAGGGATCTACCAAGAAGTCAAATGGGTGTCGACACTGAACATAACTTTGAACCGAAATATATAACAATTCGAGGAAAAGGACCGATTTTAAAGGAATTGAAGACAGCCGCAAAAAAAGCTAAAAAAGTATACTTGGCAGCTGACCCTGATCGTGAAGGGGAAGCAATTGCGTGGCATTTGGCACATAGCCTAGATGTAGATATCCATTCTAATTGTCGGGTTGTTTTTAACGAAATTACAAAAGATGCCATTAAAGAATCGTTTAAACATCCTCGCCCGATAAATACCGACCTCGTTGATGCTCAACAAGCAAGACGGATTTTGGATCGATTAGTCGGATATAACATAAGTCCTTTATTGTGGAAGAAAGTAAAAAAGGGATTGAGTGCAGGCCGTGTACAATCCGTAGCTGTCCGCTTGATCATTGACCGTGAAAATGAAATTAAGAATTTCACACCTGAAGAATATTGGACGATCGTTGCAGATTTTAAAAAAGGAAAGGAAACATTCCAAGGTTCCTTTTACGGTAAAAATGGAAAAAAAGTAGAACTAAAATCGGAGGAGGAAGTTAAGTCCATTCTTTCGCAAATTAAGGGGAAGGATTTCGAAATTACTTCCGTATCCAAAAAAGAGAGAAAACGCAATCCAGCTCCTCCATTTACCACTTCTTCACTTCAACAAGAAGCGGCTAGAAAGTTAAACTTCAGAGCGAAAAAGACAATGATGTTAGCACAGCAGCTTTATGAAGGAATCGATTTAGGAAAAGAAGGAACGGTCGGTCTCATTACTTATATGCGAACAGACTCAACTCGTATATCAGAGGTTGCACAAGAAGAAGCGGCAAATTTTATTCAACAGCAATATGGAAAAGAATATATCCGCGGAGAGCAAAGGAAGGAAAAGAAATCCTCCAATACTCAAGATGCCCATGAAGCTATTCGTCCGACAAGTACGATGAGAGAACCGAGCACGCTTAAAGCGTTTTTAAGCCGAGATCAGTTAAGGTTATATAAATTAATTTGGGAGCGTTTTGTTGCTAGTCAAATGGCACAAGCGGTTATGGATACGATGAGTGTCGATCTAAATAATGGAGAGATTGTTTTTAGAGCAAATGGATCGAAATTGAAATTTCCAGGTTTTATGAAAGTGTATGTTGAAGGAACAGACGATCAATCTGAAGAAAAGGATAAATTTCTTCCTCAAATGGAAACAGGAGATATCGTTAAATCAGACGTGGTTGATCCGAAACAGCACTTCACACAGCCACCTCCTAGATATACGGAGGCACGTTTAGTAAAAACACTTGAGGAACTCGGAATTGGCCGACCGTCTACATATGCTCCTACATTGGATACAATTCAAAAAAGAGGATATGTCGCTCTAGAGAATAAAAGATTCATTCCGACTGAACTTGGCGAAATTGTTTTAGAACTTATAATGGAATTTTTCCCAGAAATATTAGATGTTGAATTTACAGCAAAAATGGAACATAATCTTGATGAAATTGAAGAAGGGAAAATCGAGTGGATAAAAATCATTGATGATTTTTATAAAGGTTTTTATGAAAATCTAGTAAAGGCCGAATCAGAAATGGAAAAAGTTGAAATAAAGGATGAGGAAGCCGGAGAAGATTGTGAATTATGTGGAAATCCAATGGTTTTCAAAATGGGCCGCTATGGAAAATTCATGGCATGCAGTAATTTTCCCGATTGTAGAAATACAAAACCGATCGTCAAGGAAATTGGTGTCAAATGTCCTAAATGTAATGAAGGAAATATAATTGAAAGAAAAAGTAAAAAGAAAAGAATCTTTTATGGATGTGATCGTTATCCTGAATGTGATTTCTTATCTTGGGATAAGCCGATCGAAAGAAAATGTCCGAAATGCGAGCAACTTCTAGTTGAAAAGAAATTAAAAAAAGGCGTTCAAGTACAATGTACAAATTGTGATTACAAAGAAAAGACAGTGGAGTAAAAAAGAAACAACAATGTGGGTGAGTTAACGAAACTCACTCTTTTTGTTCTAATAAGAAAAAATTTAAGATAATAGATTAACTAAAAAAATTGCAAATACTTTATTTCTTCGAACGAGTGTTGTAAAATGCTTTAGGGGATAAACAAAAAATTTGTCGAATTTAAATAATCTGGTTTAGTGAATAATTCGAAACTTTGTGAAAAGTTTGTAACATTGATTGCAAGGGCTACTAAAGTGTGATAATATTTAGTAGCCCTTATGAGGTGTTAGTATGGATGAGAATTTAAAAACGAATCTATATGCTTTTATTGAGTATATTCAGGTAGAACGAAACTACTCTGAATACACTGTGAAATTTTATCGACAAGACATTGAAAACTTTTTTATGTTCATGGCTGAACAAGGTATATCAAAACTTGAAGATGTTGAATATTTTGACGCCAGGTTGTATTTAACAAAACTTTATGAAAAGGAATATAGCAGAACAAGTTTAGCTCGGAAAATCTCTAGCTTACGAAGCTTTTTTAAATTTTTGATGAGAGAAAAGACGGTAAAGGAAAATCCGTTTACGTTAATATCCCAATCAAAAAAGCATCTAAAGATTCCGAAATTCTTTTATGAAGAGGAAATGGAAAAGCTTTTTGAAGTTTGCCAAGGAAATTCAACCTTAGATTTTCGAAATTTGTCACTTCTTGAAGTATTATATTCCACGGGTATTCGTGTAAGTGAATGTGCAAATATTAAACTAAGTGATATTGATTTTGACTTTGAGACGATTCATGTTAAAGGTAAAGGGAGAAAAGAACGAATTGTATTATTTGGGACATTTGCTAGTGAGGCATTAAACAATTACATAAAGAATGCTAGACCTTTACTTATGAATAAGACCGATCACGAATATCTTTTTGTCAATTTTCGAGGAACTCCGTTAACAACTAGAGGAATTCGTCATATATTGAATAATTTGATCAGCAAAGCTGCACTTACTGGAAAAATGCATCCACATATGCTAAGACATACATTTGCTACACATCTACTAAATAATGGTGCAGATTTAAGGACGGTACAAGAACTTCTTGGACATGAAAATTTATCATCAACTCAAATATATACACATGTGACGAAAGAACAATTACGTAAAACGTATTTATCTCATCATCCAAGAGCTTAAATCAGTTTTAATGAATAGTTTCTTTTTAATATGTCAATGGAATATGTGAAGTCCAATCATAATAACTAATAATTAATTTGCATTAATTATTCGGAGGTGTTCATATGGGAGATTTCCATGCAACAACTATTTTTGCTATTCAGCATAAAGGTAAAGCAGCAATGGCAGGTGATGGTCAAGTTACCTTTGGAAATGCGGTAGTAATGAAACATACTGCAAAGAAAGTAAGAAGGCTTTTTAACGGGAAAGTGTTAGCGGGTTTTGCAGGTTCCGTAGCAGATGCGTTTACCTTATCTGAAATGTTCGAGGGAAAACTACAAGAGTTTAACGGTAATTTAACAAGAGCAGCAGTAGAACTTGCGAAGCAATGGCGAAGCGATAAAATTTTACGCAAACTTGAAGCAATGTTAATCGTAATGGATGAAAGTCAGATGCTGTTAATTTCTGGCACAGGTGAAGTAATTGAACCAGATGACGGAATTCTTGCTATAGGCTCCGGAGGAAATTATGCTTTATCGGCTGGGAGGGCGCTTAAACAACATGCAGGAGAAATGCTAAGTGCAAAAGAAATTGCGAAGGCATCACTGGATATTGCGGCGGACATATGTGTGTATACGAACACTAATATTATTGTGGAAGAACTCTAATAAGTTATGTCATTTCTCGAATCACTAAGAAATTTATTTAAACTGAATTTAAGGAGTGAATTGATATGGCAAACAATATGAATAAAGCAATGAGTTTAACCCCTAGACAAATTGTCGATCGATTAGATCAATATATTGTCGGGCAAAAAGATGCCAAAAGAGCAGTAGCAGTAGCATTGCGTAATAGGTATCGCCGGAGCCTGTTAGATGAAAGATTTCGCGATGAAATCATTCCGAAAAACATATTGATGATTGGTCCTACAGGAGTAGGAAAAACAGAGATAGCCAGAAGAATGGCGCGGTTGGTAGGTGCCCCTTTTATAAAAATAGAAGCTACCAAGTTTACGGAAGTCGGCTACGTTGGCCGTGATGTTGAATCAATGGTAAGAGATTTGGTTGAAACAGCAGTCCGTTTAGTAAAAGAAGAAAAAGTAATTCAAGTAAAAGAGAGAGCAGAAGAGTATGCGAATCGTCGATTAGTTGAATTGCTTATGCCATCAAAAAAGAAATCATCAAATTATAAAAATCCTTTTGAAATGATTTTTGGTGGAAATGATCAATCGAATGATGTAGAAGAGGATTCTTCTGAAGATGTTCCAATGAAAGAATACCGAAAAAACATAGAGGAAAGACTAGCCAACGGTGAACTTGAAAATGAATTGGTTACGGTAGAAATCGAAGAGCAGCAACCTTCTATGTTTGATATGCTCCAAGGATCTGGAATGGAACAAATGGGAATGAATATGCAAGATGCGTTTAGCAATTTAATTCCTAAGAAAAAGAAGAAAAGAAAAGTGATTGTTAAAGAAGCTCGAAAAATCTTAACAAACGATGAAGCACAAAAATTAATCGATATGGATGAAGTAACACAAGAAGCTGTTTTTCGTGCAGAACAAATGGGTATTATTTTTATAGATGAGATTGATAAAATTGTCGGTAAAAATAGTAATTCTTCAGCTGATGTATCACGTGAAGGAGTACAAAGAGATATTTTGCCGATTGTCGAAGGCTCTACCGTTGTTACAAAATACGGTTCTGTAAAAACAGATCATATTTTATTTATTGCTGCGGGTGCTTTTCATATGGCGAAACCATCTGAATTGATTCCTGAATTGCAAGGGCGATTTCCTATCCGTGTAGAACTTGGAAAACTCACTGTTGACGACTTTGTGAAAATCTTAGTTGAGCCGGATAATGCATTAATAAAACAATATTGTGCATTATTGGAAACAGAAGGTATACAAATTGAATTTTCTGACGATGCTATTGTTAGAATTGCCGAAATTGCATATGAAGTTAACCAAAATACAGATAACATTGGGGCAAGACGATTACACACAATTTTAGAAAAACTTCTTGAAGATTTATCATTTGAAGCACCAGATATAACATTAGAAAAAATTAACATCACACCCCAATATGTAAATGAAAAACTCGGAGTAATTTCGCAAAACAAAGATTTAAGTCAGTTTATTCTTTAATGAAATAGCTATGTTAAAGGACAATATTGATTTTGCCGCTGAGTTGATTGGAGAGAAAAAGCCGGCACCTGAAGCGAAAAATCAACAGCTGGGATTAACATAGCAAGGAAAGAATCCTTATTAGTTCAAAAAAATGAAATAAAAAAATGAAGTAATGAATCCACTAGGAGGAAGAAAAATGAATTTATTAGACAAAACAAGAAAAATTAATGCAATGTTACAAAAAGCTGCTGGGAAGCCAGTTAATTTTAATGAAATGTCACAAACATTAAGTGAAGTAATCGAGGCAAATGTTTATGTTGTTAGCCGTCGCGGAAAGCTATTAGGATTTGCGATTAATCAACAAGTTGAAAACGAACGTATGACAAAAATGTTAGAAGATCGTCAATTCCCTGAAGAATATACAAATAGTCTTTTCAGCATAAATGAAACATCACCAAACTTAGATGTAAATAGTGAATATACAGCATTTCCGGTAGAAAATAAAGAAATTTTCCAAAATGGATTAACAACAGTAGTTCCAATTATCGGTGGAGGAGAAAGATTAGGTACTTTAATTCTTGCTCGTCTTCAAGAGAAATTCCAGGATGATGATTTAATTCTAGCTGAATATGGTGCAACGGTAGTTGGAATGGAAATTCTACGTGAAAAATCTGAAGAAATTGAAGTTGAAGCTAGAAGCAAAGCGGTTGTTCAAATGGCAATTAGTTCGTTATCATATAGTGAATTAGAAGCAATTGAACATATTTTTGAAGAGTTAAATGGCAAAGAAGGTTTATTAGTAGCTTCAAAAATTGCTGACAGAGTAGGTATTACACGATCAGTAATCGTCAATGCGCTTCGTAAATTAGAAAGTGCCGGAGTAATTGAATCAAGATCTCTTGGTATGAAAGGTACGTATATTAAAGTTTTAAATGATAAATTCCTTGTTGAACTTGAAAAATTAAAATCAAATTAAGTTTTCGTCGAGTTTCGACAATCAAAAACCACCAATGAGTTAATCATTGGTGGTTTTATTATGTTTATATAATATTCTAAACGGTTAATTTCAGATATTTGTGAAAATGGACTAGTAATAAAGACCTAAAAAATAAATTTAATAAAAATCCCAATAAATCACAGTAGTTAATAGAATTAAAAGTTGCTAAAATTAGAAAAGTAAATAATGACATGACATGTAGAGAAATGGGCATATGCCAAAAGTCCTATTTTTAATAAAACAAAAGAAAATTTAATGTAATTTTTATTCATAGCATGGACAGGCTGAATATTTAACTTTAAAATAATATTAGTTTGTAAAAAGAATGTCATATAAAATCAAAAAATGTCAAAGAAAAGTAAGAGGTGTCACAAATTGGATTTATTTTCCAATACATTCAATACATTAGAACGTGCATTAGATTATTCCTCATTAAAGCAAAAAGTTATTGCTAATAATATTGCAAATGTTGATACTCCAAATTATAAACCGAAAGACGTTAGTTTTAAACAGATGCTAGCGAAACAGTTGAATCAACCATTTGAAGCAATACGAACGGATTCAAGGCATTTTGAATTTCAAAATACGACAAATGATTCGGTTATATCTACACAACAAAATATTGAGTATAACGAAAATGGAAATGGTGTGGACATTGATAAAGAGATGTCAGATCTTGCAACAAACCAAATATACTATGATGCGTTATCTAATCGTATTAGTGGAAAATTTTCAACATTACAGACAGTAATTAGAGGTGGGAAATAATTATGTCTATGTTTAATGGTATGGGGATTACTTCCTCCGCTCTAACTGCACAACGATTAAGGATGGATGTTATTTCCTCTAATATGGCGAACGTCGATACAACAAGAGGAAAATTAGTAAATGGAGTATGGGAACCATATAAACGTAAAATGGTCGTACTTGAGCCGAAATCTAATTCTTTTACAAGTTATTTTCAAACAGCTCTAAATAATCAAAATGGCATTGGTGGGGTTAAAGTAAATAAAATAGTCGAAGATAATACACCTTCAAAAATGGTTTATGATCCAGAAAACCCTGATGCCAATCAAGATGGTTACGTTAGCTTACCAAATGTTGATCCACTGAGGGAAATGGTGGATTTAATGAGTGCTACCCGATCATATGAGGCAAACGTAACTGTTCTAAATGCGTCCAAATCGATGATGATGAAAGCTTTGGAAATAGGTAAATAACAGGAGGAGTACTAATGGCTATACAAAATATTAATTCGGTTGCTACTAATATTTTACGACCGTTGGAACAAAAAAATATCCAATCGCCGAATACACAATCACAAGTCAAATTTTCCGATTTTCTAAAAAAATCAATTGAAGATGTGAACCAATCACAAATTGATTCAGATATTTTAACAAAAAAAATGGCTAATGGTGAAAATGTTGATTTACATCAAGTAATGATTACTGCTCAAAAAGCTAGTATTACTTTACAAGCGGCATTAGAAATTAGAAATAAAGTAGTTGAAGCTTATCAAGAAACAATGAGAATGCAAGTTTAATAGCTTGCTAGTACTAATAATATATTTTATATTTATTCTTTTTTTGTTTGATATTGGAGGATAGTTAATGAATGAGAAATTAAAAAACTATTCAGTCAAGATGAAAGACTTTTGGAATAATTTATCGAAAAAACAAAAGATCGTAGGTATCTCCTCCATTTTGCTAGTTATATTTTTAATTGCAATTATTACATTTTTTACTACTAGAACGACTATGGTACCCCTATATAGCAATCTAACCCCATCGGAAGCAGGTTCAATCAAAGAAAGCCTTGATTCAAAAGGGATTCAATCCGAGGTTGCTGATGGCGGAAAAACGATTAAAGTACCTGAAGAAAATGTTGATTCGTTAAAAATTGAATTAGCTTCAGAGGGAATCCCGAAATCTGGAAGTATTGATTATTCTTTCTTTAGTCAAAATGCCGGTTTTGGCATGACTGATAATGAATTCGATGTAGTTAAATTGGAAGCTATGCAAACAGAATTATCTAACTTAATTAAGGAAATTGATGGTGTTGAAGATGCCAAGGTAATGATTAATATGCCTAAGAAAGAAATATTTGTAAATGATAAAAATGCCGAAGCATCCGCATCAATTGTATTAACGACGAAACCTGGTTATGAATTTAATCAATCACAAATAAAGTCCCTATATAACTTGGTATCGAAAAGTGTCCCTAACCTATCTAATGATAATATCGTCATTATGAATCAAAATTTTGAGTATTTTGATTTAAATAATGATAATAGTACGGGAAATACATTTACTCAACAAATGGATATAAAACATCAAATTGAGCGTGATATTCAAAGGCAAGTTCAAACGATGCTAGGAACAATGATCGGTTATGACAAAGTTGTAGCATCCGTAACTGCCGACATCGACTTTACTCAAGAAAATCGTGAGGAAAACTTAGTCGCGCCAGTTGATAAAGATAATATGAAGGGTCTTGAAATTAGCGCCCAGAAAATTACTGAAACGTATTCAGGAAAAGGTGCATCGGCAGGTGGAGTTCCTCAAGGTTCAGACCCGGCTGATTCCCTAGGAAGTAGTTATGTATCTGGTAGTGACTCTAATGGAGATTATGAAAAAGTACAGGACTCCGTCAATTATGAAGTGAATAAAATTCATAAACAAGTCGCAGAAAGTCCTTATAAAATAAGAGATCTTGGAATTCAAGTAATGCTTGAACCACCTGATCCGAAAAATCCGAACTCATTGCCTCAAAGTACAAAGGATGACGTATCGAAAATATTATCCACGATCATTAGAACATCGATTGATAAAAAGGAAGCTGCAAATATTAGTGACCAGGATCTTGAAAATAAAATTGCTGTTTCGGTCCAACCTTTTGATGGAAAAATGAAAGAAACTGCTAGTAATAAGTCGAAAATTCCGTGGTGGGTGTATCTCATTGGTGGATTACTTTTATTAGTAATAATCGTGTTAATTATTTTCATGCTGCGATCTAAAAAGAAGGCAGCTACTGAAGAAGATGATGAAGATTTACTTGAGCAACCTGAACCTGTTCGAATCGCAGATGTTAATGAGGAACATGAAACAGAAAGCTCATTAAGAAAGAAACAATTGGAAAAAATGGCGAAAGAAAAACCAGATGAGTTTGCAAAATTATTAAGAACTTGGATTTCAGAGGATTAAAGGGGGATAAAAATGGCGAGTAGAGAAAAAGGTTTAACTGGAAAACAAAAAGCCGCTATCCTTCTCATATCACTTGGTCCAGATGTCTCTGCATCAGTATATAAGCATTTATCTGAAGAAGAGATTGAAAAATTAACTCTGGAAATTTCGGGAGTAAAGAAGGTTGAATCTCACACAAAGGAAGACATCTTTGATGAATTCCATCATCTAGCTTTAGCGCAAGATTATATTTCACAGGGTGGAATTGGATATGCAAAAACAGTGCTTGAAAAAGCATTGGGAGCAGAACAAGCGGAAACAATTATTAATCGGTTAACTTCATCCTTACAGGTACGACCATTTGATTTTGCAAGGCGAGCGGATGCTGGACAAGTACTAAATTTTATTCAGAACGAACATCCGCAAACTATTGCTCTTATTCTATCCTATTTGGAACCTGAAAAATCCGGGCAAATTCTATCTGAATTACCACAGGATGTTCAGGCGGATATTGCGAGACGGATTGCATTAATGGATCGAACTTCTCCGGAAATTATTAGTGAGGTTGAAACCATCTTGGAGCAGAAATTATCAGCAACTGTTACACAAGATTACACGCAAACTGGTGGAATCGAATCAGTCGTTGAAGTGTTGAATGGTGTAGACCGAGCAACAGAAAAAACCATTTTGGATGCGCTCGAAATCCAAGACCCGGAGCTAGCTGAAGAAATTAAAAAGAGAATGTTCGTATTTGAAGATATCGTTACATTGGATAATCGATCTATACAACGTGTTATTAGAGAATGTGAGAATGAGGACTTGTTATTGGCCTTAAAAGTTTCAAGTGATGAAGTGAAAGATGTTGTTTATAGGAATATGTCAACGAGAATGGTAGAAACATTTAAAGAAGAAATGGAATATATGGGACCAATCCGCTTAAAAGATGTAGAAGAAGCACAATCGAGAATCGTTTCAATCATTAGAAGATTAGAAGATGCTGGTGAAATAATCATTGCTCGTGGTGGAGGGGACGACATTATTGTCTAGAATCATTAAGTCACGTACATCAGTCAATGAAAATAGAGTAGGAAAAGTAATTGGTATTAAAGACATATCACAATTTGATTCACTAGGAGAAATAGAAGCAGAAGGACACTTGGAAATTGAAAAGAAGAAAATTTTAAACCATTTCCAAAAACAAGCAAAAGAAGTCTTACTAGCGGCTGAACAAGATGCCGAAGAAATGAGAAAAAAAGTCGAGTTGGAACGAAATGAATGGATAGAGGAAAGAGCGAGATTAGTTGAAGAAGCTAAATCAGAAGGGTTCCAACAAGGTTTTCAAGAAGGCCAAAAGCAGGGGTTTGATCAATATAATCATTTAATTGAAACAGCAAATCGCATTACCGATGAGATGCGACAAGAATTTGCGAGACATATTGAATCCTCTGAGAAAGTCATTTTAGACCTTGGCATGAAAGCAGCAGAAAAAATATTGCAAGAAACTTTAAAGGAACATCCTTCATCATTTGTTTCTCTTGTGAAACAAGTAATAAAGGAAGCAAGGGAAAATAAGGATATACAAATTTATATTCATCCGAATCAATTTAGTTTAGTCATTCAAAGTAAAGAAGAATTAGACGCATTATTACCAAATAATCAGCAATGTTATCTCTATTCCGATGATCAATTGAATGAATATCAATGCCTGATAGAAACGAGCCACGGAAAAATTGATGCAAGTATTGACAGTCAACTTTCTGAGTTAAAGCTGAAACTTATGGAAATTATTGAGGGTGTTCACTCATGAAAGCAATCGATCTAGTTTCGTTAATACCAGATATCGAAACATATAAGCGTTACGGAAAAGTAAAACGTGTTGTCGGATTAATGATTGAATCATTAGGTCCGGAAAGCTCTATCGGCGATGTATGTTGGATTCATTTGAATGGAAAAAAACAAACTCGGAAAATCCAAGCGGAAGTTGTTGGATTTAAAGATGAATTTGTTATTTTAATGCCTTATTCAGATATACAAGAAATTGCCCCGGGCAGTCTAGTAGAAACGACTTCAAAGCCGTTAGAAATAAAAGTCGGTTCAGCTTTAAAGGGTAGAGTAATCGACTCTTTAGGGAATCCAATGGATGGTTCAGTATTACCGAAGGGAATGAAGTCTGTTCCAACTGAACAAAGCCCGCCAAATCCTTTAAAAAGGCCGCCAATATCTGAGGGGATTGAAGTAGGTGTACGAGCTATCGATAGCCTATTAACGGTTGGAAAAGGACAAAGAATCGGTATTTTTGCCGGTAGTGGGGTAGGAAAGAGCACACTGCTCGGCATGATTGCTCGCAATACGAAAGCAGATATTAATGTTATTGCATTGATAGGAGAACGTGGTCGTGAAGTCAGGGAGTTTATTGAGAGAGATCTAGGACCTGAAGGACTCAGCAGATCAGTCGTTATTGCAGCCACATCAGATCAACCCGCACTTATGCGTATAAAAGGTGCATTTACAGCTACTGCGATTGCAGAGTATTTTCGTGATA
This sequence comes from Heyndrickxia sporothermodurans, assembly GCF_003055045.1. Lineage (NCBI taxonomy): Bacteria > Bacillati > Bacillota > Bacilli > Caryophanales > Bacillaceae > Heyndrickxia > Heyndrickxia sporothermodurans. The sequence goes on along the minus strand of NZ_NAZB01000011.1, from coordinate 105,545 downwards.
AAGGGTTAAACGTCATGTTTATGATGGATTCTGTTACACGTGTGGCAATGGCACAAAGGGAAGTCGGGCTTGCAGTAGGTGAACCACCGGCGACAAAAGGATATACCCCATCTGTTTTTGCAATCTTACCGAAATTATTGGAGCGTACGGGGACTAACGAAAAAGGAACGATAACAGGTTTTTATACGGTATTAGTTGATGGTGATGATATGAATGAGCCGATTGCCGATACCGTTCGAGGAATTTTAGATGGCCATTTTGTACTTGATCGAAATTTAGCAAATAAAGGACAATTTCCTGCGATTAATATTTTAAAAAGTATTAGCCGTTTAATGAATCATTTAGCTACAGATTCGCATAAAAATGCCGCTGAAAAAGTTAGGGAATATTTAAGCACCTATATTAATTCGGAAGACTTAATTAATATAGGTGCTTATAAACGAGGTGCATCTAAAGAAATTGATGAAGCAATTGAAAGATATCCGGAAATTATTTCATTTTTAAAGCAAAAAACGAATGAAAAAATTACGATGGAAGAAAGCATCGAAGCAATTATCAACCTTGCGGAATAGAGGATAACCAATGAAATATCAATATAAATTCGAAAAAATATTATCCCTAAAAGAAAGGGAAAAGGATGAAGCCCTTTCAACTTATCAAAAATCTGTCAAACGGTTTGAAAATGTAGCGGAAGAGTTATATCAATTATTAAAGAAAAAAGAAGATTTACTAGACTTTCAAACATCAAAATTAGAAACCGGACTATCTATTCAAGAAATTAGACATCATCAACGTTTTATTACGAACTTAGAAAAATCTATCAAACACTATCAGGATCTTGTCATTAATGCAAGAAATCAAATGAATTGGTATGAACAAAAATTACAAGAAAAAAACATTGAAGTGAAGAAATATGAAAAATTGAAGGAAAAAGATTTTGAGAAATATCTATTTTTACTACAGGAAATAGAGAACAAGCAAATAGATGAAATATCAACTCAAATTTATTTTCATCGCATTGGAAACTAGGTGATTCAAATGAGCAAAGTGATGAATGAACAAAATGAAAAGAAATCAAAGAATAAGTTTCAGTGGTTTGTATATGTTATCTTTATTCCTTTATTATTTGCTATTTTTATCGGCTTAGTTGTAGCTCAAGTAGCTGGTGTAAATGTTTTTGAAAAGGCGAAAGATATCGGTGCAAAGTTTTCGCTTGCTTCATCATCAAATAAAGATACAAGCAGCGGTAAAAGTATTAAGAAATATGAAGATAAAATTGTCGATTTGCAAGCAGAAATTGAGAATAAAAATGCTGAATTAACACAATTACAATCCAAAATTGACAGTCAGGATTCCGAAAAGAAGCAACTTTTGCTAGAACAGAAAAGACTTCAAGATGAAATTATAGAATTGAAGCAAATTCAAGATAAAAACAAAAAAGCTTTTTCGGAAATAGTCCGTACGTATGAAACAATGTCTGCTAAAAATGCTGCACCGATCATTATGAATATGAACGATAAAGAAGCATTAAAAATTCTATCCAATATGAAATCAGATGTATTGGCAAAAGTAATGGAAAAAATGCCTGCTGACCGTGCGGCAAAATACACTGAATTGCTTAGTGCAAATACAACTAAGTAATTATTTTAGTCGATTGAAAGGAGGTGAACAAGTGAATATTGGAGTTTTACAAATGCCAGTTCAAGTTCCGGTTCAACAAAAATTAGGTCAAATAGGTCAAGCACAACAGTCTAAAGGATTCAAAAGTGCATTTGATATGATGGTGAGTCCACAAAATGGAATGAATTCCGATGGTGAACAGAATCTACTTGAAGCATTAAATGAGGTACTAACGTTATTAAAAAACGGATTCATGAAAGATGATAATAGTACGGGACTATTACTTAATGAAACAAAACCAACTGAGGATCAAATTAGTGAAGTATTAGGCTTACCAAAGGAAAAATGGCAAGAACAATTATCTACCTTAATAGATGAACTTCTTTCGCTAATTGGAAATAATCCAATACAGTCGACTCAATTGTTATCGATAAAAAAATCAATGCAAGACGGTGAGTACATAAAAGGTGCAGCCGATTTATTAACCGTTCTTTCAAACTTGCCGAAAGAGACTTTTAAACATTTGAATCCGGATTTTTTGCATATCGCTGCCAAAACAGGTGTAGTAATTGAAAGTTTGGCGAAACAAATGGATCTTTCTAAAAATGATTTAAAAAATGTATCAGTTCTCAAAGAATCAATGCAAACAGTCATTTCAAAATTAGAAACGATTCTTGCGAAAGACAGTAATGAGAATAAAAATACCATTTTACAAAATACCTTTCAAAGGGTATTTGTTGATAAGCAAGAAGCAATTAAAAATAGCACGAATAGCAATTCAAAAACAGAGATAAGTGAGCAGTCTTTATCTAGTCATGTTCCAATGCAGCAAATCTCGAAAATAGAGCAATTTGCAATTCATGTAAATAGGGATTCTAAACCAGTTGATTACCAACAATTTGTAAAAGACTTTTCTAATATTATTGGAAAATCACAATTACTTAAAGGTGATGGTACAAATAAGCTGTTGATTAAACTATATCCTGAGAATCTCGGATCATTAAGAATTGAAATCTTACAGGATAAAGGAATGATAACGGCTAAATTGTTTGCATCTACAGGTTCCGCAAAGGAATTACTTGATTCCCAACTACATCAATTAAAAAATGCTTTTACACTACAAAATATCCAAGTAGATAAAATTGATGTTCTATATGGTGAGGCTGAGGCGCAGAGATTTGAACGTGGTGGCAATGAATCCGGGAAACATCCATTTGAGCAAGAGCAGCAAACACAAACGAGTGAACATGAAGATGAAAATAACGTCCAATTTTCAGATTTTTTACAAGAGAGTTTACTAGAAGAGAAAATATAGGTGATGATATGGCAAATACAATCGATCCAAATCTAATGTACTCTAGTACGCAAAATGCAAAAAGAAAAACGGGTTCGGATATTTTAGGTAAAGATGATTTCTTAAAAATATTAATGGTGCAATTGCAAAATCAAGATCCATTAAATCCGATGCAAGATAAAGATTTTATTGCACAAATGGCCACTTTTTCATCATTAGAACAAATGACGAATATGAGTAAATCAATGGAAACATTTGTAGATATGCAACAGCAGAACCAATTAGTTACATATTCGCAATTCGTCGGTAAAGAAATTACATGGCACAAAATAGTGGAAGATAAAAATTCCGAAGATGGAACCAAAGTTTTACAAGGGAAAGGGACTATAAAAGGAGTTCGATTCATTGAAAATTCAGTCAAGTTTATTTTAGATGATGGAACTGAATTAGATCCCGCTAATATTTCCCAAGTAAATACACAAAGTAAAGAAAATGCTTTAATACAAGCAAGTTATTTAATTGGAAAATCTGTAACTTGGCTCGACGATGATGGAAAGGAACAAAAATCAATTGTAAAGTCTGTTTCTGCAAAAGACGGAAATACTTGGCTCGTATTAGATAATGACAAGAAAATAAAAGCAGACCAATTAACACAAATTGAAAATTAAGGATGTGGTTTAATGGATAGACCAATATTTAGTCAAGTTCCATTACATCCAATTACGTCGAAACAACCTATTCAGGTTTCAAACAGTAAAACGAATGCAGGAAAAGCACCTTTTTCTGAGCATTTAAACAAGGCAATATCGAAGCAATCGACAAAATTGACAATAAGTAAGCATGCTAGTGAAAGGCTAAGACAAAGAGGTATTCAAATAGATTCAAGTCAATGGAATAAAATTGGTCAAAGAGTTTCTGAAGCTAAAAATAAAGGAATAAATGAATCGCTTGTCATTGTGAAAAATGCTGCCTTAATTGTCAGTGCAAAAAACGAAACGGTAATTACAGCGATGAATTTACAAGAAGCAAGTGAACAAATATTCACTAATATAAACGGTGCAATCATCGTTAATTAATTTATTCGACTGGACCGAGAAGGAAGTCGAAAGCTGTTGACCGATAGATACAGCTAAACCATTTCGAGAGGGGAAAACAAAATGTTACGTTCCATGTATTCAGGAATAAGTGGTATGAAAAATTTCCAAACAAAATTAGACGTAATTGGAAATAATATTGCAAACGTAAATACGTACGGTTTTAAAAAAGGTCGTGTGACTTTCAAAGACACAATGAATCAAACAATTTCAGGTGCTAGCGGAGCAACCGATAGTAAAGGTGGTAAAAATCCGATGCAAGTCGGCTTAGGATCAACCCTTGCATCTATTGATATTGTTGATACACAATCAAGCCTACAAACAACTGGTAGATCACTTGATTTAGCAATCGACGGAGACGGATACTTTATCGTAAAAAATGGCAATTCAAATCTTTATACACGTGCAGGGAATTTTTATCTAGATAATACTGGAACTTTGGTAAACAGTGACGGAATGAAAGTTCAACAATACGACAGAACTGGTAATTTGAAAGATATTGTAGTTGACGTGAATTCTATTTTGCCTTCTCAATTGACTGATGCTATTAAAATAGTTGGTAATTTGCCTAAAAGTGTTAGTGGAATAACTGAACAAACTCAACAGATTGAAGTAGTCGATGCAAAAGGCGTGAAACATGTACTAGAATTAAAAACTAGTTCAAACAATGGAAAGACATGGAAATTGACATTTGAGGATAAATCATTAGATGCACCACCAGCAAATAAACCGGATGATAATAAAGTTTCTATCAATCTTGTTTATGATGCAGCTAATAATAAATGGACCCAAAACGGAACAAAAATAAAATTAAAATTAAATGATGGAACTGGAAAGGCAGTGCTGTCAAATGATATTAATTTGGATCTAACTAAATTAACCTTCGGCGGTGAAAATTTAAATGCTGTTTTTACGCCAAATGGACAAATACAAGGATCTCTTGAAAGTTTTAATATCGGTTCAATGGGTGAAGTAAATGGCGTCTATTCCAACGGAAAGGTTATCCAATTAGGGGTTCTAGCGTTAGCTAAATTTAGTAATCCGGCTGGTTTACAGAAAGCTGGTAATAACTTATTTCAAGCAACGGTTAACTCAGGTACAGCAAATTACGGTAATCCAGGTGATGGTCTTGGAACACTTGCTTCCGGTTCACTTGAAATGTCAAACGTCGATCTTTCGGAGGAATTTACTGAAATGATTGTTGCACAACGTGGTTTTCAAGCAAATACCCGAATTATTACAACATCTGATGAAATTTTGCAGGAATTAATTAATCTAAAACGATAATTAGGAGGAACAGGACTAAGTTGTCATGCCTTAGTCCTGAAATATTTATGATAACTGTAACAAAATTAAAAGGGCAAAGTTTTATATTAAATGCCCTTTATATTGAAACAATTGAAGCATTTCCTGATACGACCATTACATTATTGAATGGACATAAATATGTCGTTTTAGAAACGGTGGAACAAGTTCAAGAACAAATTTATCAGTTCTACCGTTCTATTAATCTTATCGGTACGTTAAATCAGGAGGTGATAAATGATGAAGAATAAAATGATTGCTACAAGTATTACGATTATTTTAGGAATAGTATTGGTCGGTGCAATTGCAATTATTATTATTAATAAAATGGATACGAAAAAGGAAACTACCGAGCCTTCCATTGAGGAAGTTGTAGAAAATTCTTTAGATGTACCTGAAATTACGACAAATTTAAAAGATAATCATTTTATAAAAATTGCCTTAAAAATAGAGACAAATAATAAAAAAGCAAAAGAAGAATTAGAAAAACGTGATTTTCAAGTGAAGGATTCCGTTATCGAAGAACTTTCTGAAGTAACATCTAATGATTTAAAAGGAAGAAAAGGAAAAGAGAAATTAACAAATACGTTAAAAACAAAAATTGATCATTATTTACAGAATGGTAATGTTGTAAAAATATATATAACCTCCTATGTAATACAATAAATAACTAAAAACCAAATAAGGGAGGTGTAGACTATTGTCAGGTGAAGTACTATCACAAAGCGAAATTGATGCCCTATTAAGTGCCTTGTCAACGGGAGAAATGAATGCTGAGGATATTAAAAAAGAGGAAGAAACGAAGAAAGTAAAGGTATATGACTTTAAAAGAGCTCTACGCTTTTCTAAAGATCAAATTAGAAGCTTAACAAGAATTCATGAAAATTTTGCGAGATTGTTAACAACCTATTTTTCAGCACAGCTACGGACATTTGTTCAAATAACGGTAGCTTCAACAGATCAGATTCCATTTGAAGAATTTGTTCGTTCAGTACCAAAAATGACAATATTAACTTCCTTTGATGTTCCGCCATTAGATGGAAGAATCATAATGGAAATTAACCCTAATATCGCATACTCCATGCTAGACCTTGTAATGGGTGGAAAAGGGACCAGTGTCAATAAAGTTGATAATTTGACTGAAATTGAAAAGAAAATTATGTCGAACTTATTTGAACGCGGATTTGAATATCTAACGGAAGCGTGGGTAAATATAACAGAAATTGAGCCAATGTTAGTTGATTTTGAAGTAAACCCACAATTTTTACAAATGGTATCTCCGAATGAAACAGTTGTTGTAATTTCTATGAATACTGTAATTGGGGAAACGAGTGGAATGATTAATCTTTGTATTCCACACGTAGTGTTGGAACCAATTATCCCCAATCTATCGGTTCACTATTGGATGCAAAATAATAGTTTGAAAGAAAAAGAACCTAAAGAAACAGAGAAGATTGAAAAAAACATTAAGCAAGCTATTATTCCACTTGTTGCTGAATTAGGTACTAGTGAAATTACAATTGAAGATTTTCTGAATTTGAATATAGGAGATGTTATTCAATTGGATCAAAATATTAATGACCCTGTAATTGTAAAAATAGAGGGAATCCCAAAATACATTGCACAAACGGGAAAAAGAGGTAAAAAAATGGCCGTTCAAATATTACAAGATGTGAAAGGGGGAGAAGATGATGAATAACATGCTCTCACAAGATGAAATTGATGCTCTTTTACGTGGTACTGCTGATGATGAAGAAGAAAATGCAACATTGAATGTCGACGATTACTTAACATCAATGGAAAGAGATGCACTAGGAGAGATTGGAAACATCTCGTTTGGAAGCTCAGCTACAGCATTATCTACTCTATTATCACAAAAGGTGGAAATTACTACTCCTACAGTTACAATTGTAGAAAAATCTAAATTAAAAGATGAATTTCCACATCCGTATATTTCTATTCAAGTTAAATATACAGAAGGCTTTTCCGGGATAAATATGATGATCATTAAACAATCCGATGCTTCTGTAATTGCTGATTTAATGCTTGGTGGAACTGGACAATCATCTGAAACGATGGATGAAATACATCTAAGTGCTGTACAAGAAGCAATGAATCAAATGATGGGTTCGGCTGCTACATCGATGTCTACAGTATTTAATAAGCGTGTTGACATTTCTCCACCAACAGTCGATATTTTAAATTTAAATGCAGGTGAAGGAACTGAAAATATACCTGATCAGGATTTAATTATTAAAATTTCTTTTCGATTAAAAGTAGGAGATCTAATTGATTCCTCAATCATGCAAGTTTTACCGCTAGATTTTGGGAAAAGATTAGTAGATGACCTATTTAACACCAATGAAACGAAAGAAACAAAAAATCCACAAAATAGTTATGACGCGATAAACGAACAAGTAGTTAGTCATACAAACGTAGATTCATTTAGTGGGAAACAAACGGTACAACCTCAGGCAACACAACCAATAAGACAGCAACCCTCTAATACGAATACTGAGAATAATATACAACAAAATGTTCAACCGGCTGTTTTTTCTAGTTTCGATGAACAACAGCTTGCTGCACCTGAAACAAGAAATTTAAATATGTTATTGGATATTCCACTTCAAGTATCGGTAGAACTGGGCAAAACAAAAAGATCAGTTAAAGAGATTCTTGAATTGGGCTCGGGGTCTATTATTGAATTGGACAAACTCGCTGGTGAGCCAGTCGATATATTAGTGAACAGGCAATTGATTGCACAAGGGGAAGTAGTTGTAATTGATGAAAACTTTGGTGTGAGAATTACAGATATTGTTAGTCAGAGAGAAAGAATAAAACAAATATAAGCTTTATAACGGAGGATATAAAAATGGGAAACAGAATATTAGTTGTAGATGATGCTGCATTTATGAGAATGATGATTAAAGATATATTAACAAAAAATGGCTTTGAAGTAGTGGCTGAGGCAGCTGATGGTGCGCAAGCAGTTGAAAAATATAAAGAATTAAAACCAGATTTAGTAACAATGGATATTACGATGCCGGAAATGGATGGAATTACTGCATTGAAAGAAATTAAAGGCATAGATCCAAGTGCGAAAATAATTATGTGCTCAGCAATGGGACAACAAGCAATGGTTATTGATGCTATTCAAGCTGGCGCGAAAGATTTTATCGTGAAACCTTTCCAGGCTGATCGTGTAATAGAAGCAATTCAAAAAACACTGGCTTAATTGATAATAAGAGGGTGTACGAAACGTGCGAAAAGCGGTATTTAAACTATTGACACTCATTTTACTCATTACACCTCTGTATGGGCAACATATTGTCGCCCATGCGGAGGCAAATAATGGGAATGTTCAAGACTGGTTTAAACAACATTCAAATGAATCTCAGAAGGATTCAAAAAAGGAATCCGAAAAAAACACAAAAAGTGCGGATAGTATTGCAAAATCTAATCATTCCATCATCACAGTATGGGATGGAGTCAAAATGGTTTTTGCGTTAATATTTGTTATTGCCTTATTATATTTTTTACTTAAATTTATTAATAAAAAAAGTCGTTCGTATCAGCAGAACCGATTAATACAAAATTTCGGAGGCACTCCATTAGGAGGTAACCGATCATTACAAATCGTTAAAGCAGGAAATAGAATACTGATTTTGGGTGTCGGCGAAGATATCCATTTACTTAAAGAAATTGAAAATCAAAAAGAAGTTGAAGAGTTTATCCAATACTACGAAGATCAAGTCGATCAGTCGCTTGAACCGAGAGATATGATTACAAAATTAACAAATAAATACAAACAGAAAAAGTCGGATAATAATTCTTCCAAATCACCTTCTTTTCAACATATATTGAAAAATCAACTGGAAAATATGAATAAAGAAAGAAGAAAAACGATGAACAAGATAGACGCGAAGGAGCAAGAAACAGATGAATGATTTTATGCAGTTTTTTAATAATAGTTCACCTGATAATGTTTCGACAGCAGTAAAGCTCCTTCTTTTGTTAACAGTATTATCTTTAGCTCCTAGTATATTAATCTTAATGACTTCTTTTACAAGAATTGTGATTGTTTTATCCTTTGTTCGTACATCATTAGCGACACAACAAATGCCACCAAATCAAGTGATTGTTGGCTTGTCATTATTTCTTACATTTTTTATTATGGCACCGACATTTAGTGAGGTAAATCAACAAGCTTTAACACCTTTATTTAATGATAAGATCACTTTAGAACAGGCTTATGATAAAGCAAGCGTTCCATTTAAGGAATTTATGAGTAAATACACGCGACAAAAAGATTTAGAGCTTTTCCTTGATTATTCACATGCAAAACAGCCAGAAAAAGTAGAAAACATTCCAATTACAGCTTTAGTTCCAGCGTTTGCATTAAGTGAGATTAAGACTGCATTCCAAATTGGTTTTATGATTTTTATTCCTTTTCTAGTAATCGATATGGTTGTTGCAAGTATTTTAATGTCTATGGGGATGATGATGCTACCCCCTGTTATGATTTCTCTACCGTTTAAAATATTATTATTTGTTTTAGTCGATGGATGGTATCTCGTAGTTAAATCATTATTACAAAGCTTTTAAAGATAGGTGATTGAAAATGAATTCGGATATGGTCATATCCATTGCTGAGAAGGGGATCTATGTTACTTTAATTGTTGCCGGGCCACTTTTATTAGTTGCGTTAATCATTGGCTTAATTGTCAGCATATTTCAAGCAACAACACAAATACAAGAACAAACACTCGCGTTTATCCCGAAAATTGTGGCAGTTTTGATCGGGCTTGTACTTTTTGGGCCATGGATGTTAAGTCATTTACTATCCTATGCAACAGATATTTTCGCAAATCTAACAAGATATGTAGGTTAAGATAATGGAGCAACTTATTCCATCTTTTACGGTCTTCTTACTGATTTTTGTCCGTATATCAGCTTTTTTTGTTACTATGCCCTTTTTTTCCTATCGAACAATTCCGGCTGTCTATCGGATTGGCTTTGCCTTTTTTTTAGCATGGTTAATGTATTATACGATGGATGTTCATGGATTTGAAATTAATGGAAAATATATTTTGCTAATTATTAAAGAAGCAATGGTCGGGCTTTTTATTGGATTTATCGCATACTTGATTTTATCAGCGATTCAAATTGCCGGAGGGTTTATTGACTTTCAAATGGGATTTGCAATTGCCAATGTGATTGATCCACAAACAGGAACGCAAAGTCCATTAATGGGTCAATATTTATATAGTTTTGCTTTATTATTGTTACTTGCGGTAAATGGTCATCATATTATTTTAGACGGAATATTTTACAGTTATCAATTTATCCCTATTGATAAAGCATTATTCTCATTTGGAGATGCCAGTGTTGTCGATTTTATTATGAAAACATTTAGTAAGATGTTTGTTATTGCTTTCCAAATGTCGATTCCTGTCGTAGCGACTATCTTTTTAGTGGATATTGCATTAGGAATAATTGCTAGAACGGTGCCACAACTCAATATTTTTGTGGTCGGATTCCCGGTAAAAATAGCGGTCAGTTTTATCGTCTTAATTATCGTGATGGGCGTCATTTTTTCTGTATGCCAGCAATTATTTGCATCTATGTTTTACACGATGAGAGATGTCATGAAATTAGTAGGTGGTTCATAAATGAAGTTGCTATCGCTTGACTTACAATTTTTTTCCGGAGAAAAAACAGAAAAAGCAACCCCTAAAAAGCGGCAGGATGCTAAAAAAAAGGGACAAACGGCTAAAAGTCAAGACATCAATACAGCAGTAGGACTTTTAGCAGTATTTTTATTTTTATTATTTGGTTCGTCATTTATTGGAAATCATATTTTTAATTTTTTCCGTTCTTCTTTTCAACATTTATTATTAGTAGATTTAACTGAAAATAATTTTCATGTACTTGTAGTAGAGGTTTTAAAGGAAATAGCCATAGTATTAGGTCCGATTCTACTTGTAGCATTTATAGCGGCAATCGTTTCTAATTTCGCTCAAATAGGATTACTATTTTCCCCGGAAAGTATCGCACCTAAACTAGAAAAGCTTGATCCAATTAAAGGTTTTAAACGAATCTTTTCAATGAGGGCTATTGTTGAATTGCTTAAGTCTATATTGAAAATATTATTTGTCGGCGTTGTTACATTTATCGTTCTCTGGACTAGAATTGACGAAGTATTGGGATTATCCTATAAGTCAGTTGGGGATGCAGTCAAGGTTATTATTAATCTAGCATTACAAATGGGTGTAGCTGCATCCATTGCACTTTTATTTTTGGCTGTTTTTGATTTTTTATATCAAAAATTTGACTTTGAAAAAAATATTCGAATGTCAAAACAGGATATTAAAGACGAGTACAAAAATAGTGAAGGTGACCCATTAATTAAATCGAAAATAAAGCAAAGGCAGAGGGAGATGGCGATGCGAAGGATGATGCAAGAAGTTCCAAAAGCCGATGTCATTATCACAAACCCGACCCACTTTGCCATTTGTTTAAAATATGATGAGAACAAGCAAGATGCTCCATACGTGATTGCCAAAGGCGTTGATTTTGTAGCAGAAAAAATTAAAAAGATCGCAAAAGAACATGAAATCATTATGGTTGAAAATCGTCCATTGGCAAGGGCCTTATATGATCAGACCGAAATTGGTGATGCAATTCCAGAAGAATTTTTTAAAGTTGTAGCTGAAATTCTTGCATATGTTTATCGAATCAAAAATAAAATTTAGTTTTTTCATTAGTTAGGAGAGAATAGTGTGTCAACAAGAGATTTGTCTGTTATATTAAGTGTCATTTTAATAGTGGCGATGTTGATCATACCATTTCCACCAGGACTACTGAGCTTTCTTATCATCATCAATATTTCTTTAGCATTATTAGTTTTATTAACATCAATGAATATGACAGAGCCTTTACAGTTTTCCGTTTTTCCATCACTTCTATTGCTATTAACCTTATTTCGTCTTGGCTTAAACGTATCCACGACAAGATCGATTCTTTCAAAAGGTGAAGCTGGTGGTGTAGTAGAAACATTTGGAACGTTTGTTGTTGGAGGAAATGTCGTTGTTGGACTTGTTGTCTTTCTCATCTTAATTATCATCCAATTTGTTGTAATAACAAAAGGATCTGAAAGGGTATCGGAAGTAGCAGCCCGTTTCACTCTTGATGCAATGCCAGGGAAACAGATGAGTATTGATGCCGATTTAAATGCCGGTATGATATCGGAACAAGAAGCTCGGGAACGTCGAGAGAAAGTAAGTAGGGAATCAGATTTTTACGGTGCTATGGATGGTGCGAGTAAATTCGTAAAAGGAGATGCCATTGCGGGAATTATCATTGTACTTATCAACTTAATTTTTGGAATTATTATCGGAATGACCCAGCAAGGTTTACCGATTGCGGAAGCAGCTACTAGATATTCACTACTCACTGTTGGGGATGGTATTGTAAGTCAAATACCAGCACTATTAATTTCGACGGCAACAGGAATAGTCGTTACAAGGGCCGCATCAGATGGGAACTTGGGACAAGATATCATATCTCAGCTCCTTGCTTTTCCGAAAATGTTATATGTTGCCGCTGGCACAATTTTTTTATTAGGTATTGCCACTCCGATTAATGATTTGGTGACAATTCCAATCTCAGCGGCTATTGCACTCGGTGGATATAGACTTTCGAAAGTAACGAAGACTACCGATAATAATATTCAGGATATGGAAGAAGAAATACAGTCGGAAGAACTGAAAAGTCCCGAAAGTGTTATTAATCTATTAAATATCGACCCGATAGAATTTGAATTTGGCTACGGTCTCATTCCTCTTGCAGATGCAAATCAAGGTGGAGATTTACTTGACCGAGTCGTTATGATTAGACGTCAATTAGCATTAGAATTGGGTATTGTCATTCCGGTTGTGCGAATTCGTGATAATATTCAACTGCAACCCAATGAGTATGTGCTAAAAATAAAGGGAAGTGAAATGGGACGAGGTGAACTGCTCCTCGATCATTACTTGGCGATGAGCCCTGGTATTGGGGAAGATTCAATTGAAGGAATTGACACGATAGAACCGTCTTTCGGTTTACCTGCTAAGTGGATTACTGAAGATACGAAAGAACAAGCGGAGATTTTAGGTTTTACGGTTGTTGATCCGCCATCCGTTGTATCTACTCATATTACAGAGCTTTTACGTGCAAATGCTTATGAATTATTAGGTAGACAGGAAACGAAGCAACTAATTGATCATATAAAAGAGACTTATCCGATTTTAGTAGAGGAAGTTACACCAAACCCACTTTCTGTCGGTGATATACAAAAAGTTTTAGTTAAACTACTTAAAGAAAATGTATCAATTCGTAATTTAACGGTTATCTTTGAAACTTTAGCTGATTTTGGAAAAATGACATCTGATACTGATTTGTTAACTGAATATGTAAGACAAAGCTTAGCAAGGCAAATTACGAATCAATATATTGAGGACGGAAATAATTTAAAAGTTATTACTGTTTCGGGAAAAATTGAAAAAATAATAGCTGATGGTGTTCAACAAACAGAACATGGAAATTATTTATCAATCGATCCGAATGATTCACAAAGCATATTAGAAGCAATAGCCGAGCAGGTCGAACAGTTGTCAGTGATTGGTCAATCACCAATTATTTTATGTTCTCCTGCAGTAAGGATGTACGTGCGACAATTGACAGAAAGATATTTTCCGAGGGTTCCTATTCTTTCTTATAATGAATTGGAGGCAAATGTTGAGGTACAAAGCGTTGGGGTGGTGAATCTATAATGAAAGTAAAAAAGTTCGTAGCATCAAATATGTCAGAAGCAATGAAGCAAATTCGTCGTGAATTGGGTGATGAGGCAGTCATTCTTAATTCTAAAGTCGTCTATTCGGGTGGCTGGTTTGGATTATTTAAGAAAAAAAACCTAGAAGTCATTGCTGCCTTAGATATGGATTCGAGACAAAATCATGCAGTTTTGAAAGAAAAACAGCAAAAGCCAACGATTATTCCTGTACAGCAACAAGTAAACATTGAGAAAAATAATAAAAATGAATTTCATAATGAACTAGCAGAAATTAAAAAAATGGTTCAGGAAATGACATTAAATCAATCACTTGTACTAAAACATTTACCTGAGGCTATCCAAATCATTTGTGAAAAATTACACGAACAAGAAATAAATGCTGATATTATTTCAGAGTTAAGTAATAAACTACTTATTCGTTATCGAAATAGCGACAATGAGCCAACAATGAACCAAGTAGTGGAATGGGCAAAAGAATTTATAATTTCGAGTTTGTCTACGATTAACCATGGCGGCATTTCTCCTCAGAAAAAGTTCATTAATTTAGTTGGCCCTACAGGAGTTGGGAAAACAACTACGCTAGCAAAAATTGCTGCAGGTGAAGTGCTTGAAAAAAGAAAGAAAATTGCCTTTATTACAACAGACACTTATAGAATAGCAGCTATAGAACAGTTGAAAACATATGCTAATCTTTTAAATGTACCAGTGGAAGTAGTATATAAATTAGAAGATTTCCAAAAAGCGATTACAAAATATGCTGAATATGATCACATATTTATTGATACTGCAGGTCGAAATTACCGGGAAATGAAGTATATTACTGAACTTGAAAACCTCATCGATTTCAAACAAAGCATGGAAACATTTTTGACACTGTCACTGACGATGAAAGAAAAAGACATTCAAATGATTATTAAAAACTTTGAGTCACTAAAAATTAACAAATTCATTTTTACTAAATTGGATGAAACCTCAACTTATGGAACCATTTTTAATTTAGTATTAAAAAATGGGAAAGGCGTTGCTTACTTAACGAATGGTCAAGACGTACCAGACGATTTGGAAGAATGTTCAAGGGACAGATTGGTTAATCATTTATTTGAAGGTATGAAATTATGAGTGATCAAGCAGAAAAATTACGAAAGAAGCTAAAAGCTATTGAATCTACTCCTGCTAAAACGATTGCTGTTGTTAGCGGAAAAGGCGGTGTTGGTAAATCCAATATTACGGTAAATACTGCGTTTTCTTTAGCACAAAAAGGAAATAAGGTGCTGATTTTTGATTTTGATATAGGGATGGGGAATATCAACGTCTTATTAGGTGTAGATACAAAATATACCATTTCTGATTATATTGAAAAAGACATACCAATCAATGAAATTATTTTTTCAGGACCTAATAATATTTCCTATATTTCAGCAGGAAATGGATTTTCTGAAGTACTGGAATTAGATCATATTTTTGTTCAAAGATTATTGGAAGAATTAGAAAAGTTACAATATCAATATGATTTTATTCTATTCGATATGGGGGCAGGAGCAACAACTGTGAATCTACAAATATTATTATCGGTTGATGATATTTTTGTTGTAACAACACCTGAACCTACTTCGGTAACAGATGCATATTCAATGATGAAATACATTGTTTTACAAAGTTTAGAAAATAACCTCTTTTTAATTTGCAATCGAAGTGAAAAAGAAAAGGAAGGAATTATTACTGTAAACCGTTTACAAACCGTGATGAAAAAATTTTTGAATAAAGATATTCACATACTTGGAATATTACCTGAAGATTCGCATGTAAGAAAAGCGGTCATTCGTCAAATTCCTTTTTATACAGAGTTTCCTCACTCATCCATTTCGGAAAAACTTGAAAAAATGGTGCAAAATTATTTAGGTGAAACAAAATATGAGAAACAATCATCCCAATCGAATCCGTTTATCCGGAAACTACGGAGCTTCTTTGAAAGGTAGGGCTGATCATGAAACCTATTAAAGTATTAGTCGTTGATGATTCTGCATTCATGAGAAAATTAATCGTGAATTTTTTAGAAGAGGACCCCTACTTAGAGGTAGTGGGAATTGCTAGAAATGGAAAGGATGCGATTGAAAAAACAAAACAATTAAACCCGGATGTTATTACGATGGACATTGAAATGCCAATTATGAACGGACTAGAAGCGTTAGCAATTTTAATGGATGAGTTTCCTAAACCTGTCATTATGCTATCGAGCACAACGAAATCAGGCGCGGAAAATACAATTATAGCGATGCAAAATGGTGCTATTGATTTTATTGCTAAACCTTCAGGAACGATATCTCTTGATTTAGAAAAAATAAAAATACAATTAATTAATAAAGTGAAAAATGCTGGACAGGTAAATATGACGAACGTGAAAAGAGCGTTAATTACGAACCGGGACAATGTTCCGGAAAAAATAAAACCGATACTAAAGGATAATTGGAAGAACGCCCAAAGAAAAAAAATCATATGTATTGGTTCTTCAACCGGCGGACCAAAAGCATTGCAGGAAGTGCTAACAGTCTTGCCAAAATCAATTAAGGCGCCTATTTTAATCGTTCAACATATGCCACCCGGATTTACAAAATCGTTAGCTAGCCGTCTGGATGCATTAAGTGAAATTACCGTAAAAGAAGCTGAGGATGGCGAATATATCAAAGATGGTGTCGCCTATATTGCACCCGGAAATCATCACTTAGTTTTAAAACAAGTAGGTAATGAACTAGCGATTAGTTTGAATCACTCACCCCCTATTAAAGGACATCGACCATCCGTTGATATGATGTTTGAATCTCTTAGTCACTTCAGTGAGTATGACAAGATTGCTGTCATATTAACGGGGATGGGGGCGGATGGATCAAAAGGATTGATCGAATTAAAAACAAAAGGGAATGTCAAGGCGATTGCAGAATCAGAAAACAGCTGTATCGTTTTTGGAATGCCGAAATCCGCAATTGCTACGAATCTTGTAGATGAAATTACAGATCTTAATCACGTTGCGAAAACAATAATGAAATATATGGGATAGAAGGGTGTGGGGTTAATATGGAAATGGGGCAATATTTAGAGATTTTTATTGAGGAAAGTAAAGAGCATTTGCAATCTTGTAATGAACAATTATTACTTTTAGAAAAGAATCCGGAAGACCTTTCAATTGTAAATGAAATTTTCAGGTCCGCACATACATTGAAAGGTATGTCAGCAACAATGGGGTATGAAGATTTAGCAAATCTTACCCACAAGATGGAAAATGTTTTAGATGCAATTCGGAATGAAAAGATTAGGGTGACCCCTGAGATTTTAGATGTAGTATTTTTAGCAGTTGATGATCTTGAATTTATGGTTGAGTCCATTGCCACTGGTGGCGATGGAAAAAAAGATGTATCCTTAGTCATTGAGAAATTACATATGATAGAAACCGGAGAACCGGCAACTATCCAAATGGCACAAGATGAAGTTGCAGCAACTACCGTAGAAGATAGTAAACTTGAATTAAAAAATAATTATGACCAATATGAGCAAACGATTATACAGCAATCATTAGATCAAGGTTTTCATTGCTATGAACTTTCCATTTCATTAAGAAGTGACTGTTTATTAAAAGCTGCCCGTGTCTTTATGACCTTTGAAGTGTTAGAAAAATGCGGCGAAGTAATAAAGTCAAATCCAACCGTGGAACAATTGGAAGCTGAACAATTTGACCATGAATTTTTTATTACATTAATAACAAATGATTTATCTGAAGAGATCAAAAAGAAAGTAATGAAAGTTTCTGAGATTGAAAAAGTCGAGATTGTGGAAATTACCCGTTTGAATCAATGCCAGGAAGAAGAATTGGGAGATAAAGAAATAACAAATCAAGTACATGCAGCACCTCAAAAGAGGGAAAAACAAATTGAAAAATCAAAAGAAAAGAAAAGTACGCAAACGAAAGGAAATTCCACAAGTCAAAATAAAACGATTCGAGTGAATATCGAAAGACTTGATATATTAATGAATTTATTCGAAGAACTAGTGATTGACCGCGGGAGATTAGAACAAATTTCAAAAGAACTTCATCACTCGGAACTAGATGAAACGGTTGAAAGAATGACAAGAATCTCTAGTGATCTACAAAATATTATTTTAAATATGCGGATGGTTCCTGTTGAGACTGTATTTAATCGATTCCCAAGAATGGTAAGACAACTTGCTAGAGACTTACATAAAAGTATTAACCTTGAGGTAATTGGAGCAGAAACTGAACTTGATCGTACAGTAATTGATGAGATTGGTGATCCACTCGTCCATTTACTTCGAAACGCAATTGACCATGGAATTGAAACTCCTGAGAAAAGAAGAAGTCAAGGCAAGCCTGAGGAAGGAACGATCAAGTTAAAAGCGTATCATAGTGGAAACCATGTCTTTATCGAAATCGAAGATGATGGTGCAGGAATTAATCGGGAGAAAGTATTAAATAAAGCATTATCAAAAGGGATCATTAGTGAAGATGAGGCTAGCAGTTTAACCGATAAGCAGGTATTTGAATTAATTTTAGCATCTGGATTCTCAACGGCAGATACGATTTCCGACATTTCCGGCAGAGGGGTTGGCTTGGATGTTGTTAAAGCAACTATTGAATCTCTAGGTGGTGTCATTAATATTGAATCAACAGAAGGTCAAGGTTCAGTCTTTATTATCCAGCTCCCACTAACATTATCTATTATTTCAGCAATGTTAGTAGAATTAGGTAATGAAAAATACGCTGTTCCACTTTCATCTATTATCGAAACAGCAATCATTAAGAAAAGTGATATTTTAAATGCTCATAATCAAAAAGTAATCGATTTTAGAGGAAATATCGTACCACTTGTATTTTTAAATGAGGTATTTAGTGTACCGGTGGAAATTGAAGAGAATGATTATTTATCCGTTGTTATAGTAAGAAAAGGAAGTAAAATGGCTGCATTGGTCGTTGATTCATTTATTGGGCAGCAAGAAATTGTTTTAAAATCACTAGGGAATTATTTAACAAATGTTTTTGCAATATCTGGTGCAACGATTCTTGGCGATGGACAAGTTGCATTAATCATCGATTGTAACGCATTGATAAAGTGATGGGAGTGGGGAAATTGACAGAATCATTAGCTTCAGAAAATGTAAAATTAATTGTATTTCAATTATTGGATAAAGAATATGCTATTCCTGTTGAACAAGTTCGTGCAATTGAAAAAGTACAACATATAACGAGAGTCCCTCGTACCGAAAGTTTTGTTAAAGGTGTCATAAATTTACGCGGCGTTGTTTTACCAATTATCGATTTACAAAAACGGTTAGGGATTGGAAAGATTTTATCCAATGAAAGCACGAGAATAATTATTGTTGTAGTTGATAATATGGAAGTTGGTTTATTAGTAGATGCAGCCAATGATGTTCTGGATATTACAAAAGACATCATCGAACCCCATCCTGAAGTTGTCGACACGATCAAAGCGGAATATATTTCCGGAGTAGCGAAAATTGATAAACGATTATTATTATTAATTAACTTAGAAAAAGTACTAAGTCCACTCAAATAGGAGTTTTCATTTATGGAAAAGGATCAATTTACAAATATACATTTGGATATATTAAAAGAAATTGGGAATATTGGTGCCGGTCATGCAGCGACAGCATTATCTACCCTTTTAAACAAAAAAATTGATATGAAAATTCCAAATGTAAGAATAGTCCCTTTCAATGATATCATGGAACTAGCAGGCGGGTCGGAAAATGTCGTTGTTAGTGTGTTCTTAAGAATTGAAGGGGATGCTAATGGGAATATGTTTTTTATTCTCCCAATTGAACAAGGTGAACGTTTTATTAAACAAATGATCGGTGACCCAACATTTACATTTGCTAGTCCCATCTCAGAAATAGGAGTATCAGCTGCTCAAGAGTTAGGGAATATTTTGGCAGGTTCATATTTAACAGCTTTATCAGATTTCACACAATTAGATTTATTACCTTCAGTTCCGGCGCTTAGTGTTGATATGTTTGGAGCGATCATAAGTTATGGTTTATTAGAGGTTTCTCAAATAAGTGATCATGCAATCGTTGTTGATACGGCACTTTATGAAGCGGATTCTTTATCAGCTGTAAATGGACATTTTTTTCTACTCCCAAATCCAGAATCATTTCAAATTATTTTTAAATCGTTGGGAGTGGAATGAATGGATACTGTTGTTAAAGTTGGGATTGCAGATATGAATATTGTTACAGCACCAAATACAATCCGTACGACTGGTTTAGGCTCATGTGTAGGGGTTATTGTATATGATTCATCTCAACCTTTAGCTGGATTAGCTCATATTATGTTACCGGATTCAAGTATTGCGAAAAATTCTCAATCAATTAATAAAAGTAAATTTGCAGATACTGCTATTATAGAATTAAAATCTAGGATCATTCATGCTGGGGGTAATCCACTAAAATTAAAAGCAAAAATTGCCGGTGGAGCCGAAATGTTTTCCTTTTCAGCGGTTAATGAAGTGATGCGAATAGGACCAAGAAATGTGGAAGCAGTTAAGTCAGCCTTACAAAACGAAAATATCCAACTAGTGGCAGAAGATACCGGTGGAAATAGCGGTAGAACAATCGAATTTAATCCAGAAACATTAATTTTGCAAGTACGGACAGTTAATAAAGGAATAATAGAACTGTAGCGTCTAGTTTATGAAACTAACGAGGAGGGGCAACCATGGCATATCCGGAAACGAAAGAAGAAAAAAAATACTGGGATTTATGGCTAAGTTCTCGTGATACACAGGCGGGTGATATTTTAGTGAAAAAATATTTACCGCTTGTACATTATCATGTACAAAGGATTGCGGTAGGGCTTCCTCGCAATGTTTCAAAGGATGATCTGAAAAGTCTAGGTATGTTAGGGCTACTGGACGCATTAAATAAATTTGACCTATCGCGAGACTTGAAATTTGATACATATGCATCATTTAGGATTCGGGGCGCTATTCTTGACGGTCTAAGGAAAGAGGATTGGTTGCCTAGGGGAACGCGAGAAAAGGCAAAAAAAATTGAAATGACGATCGAACAATTAGAACAACAATATATGAGAACCGTATCTCCAGAAGAAATTGGGAATCATTTAGGAATAAGTGAAGAAGAAGTTTATCAAACTGTGAACGAGCATTTTTTTGCAAATATTCTCTCCATCGATGAACACATTAGCGAAATGGATGACGGGGAGACTGGCAGTTATATTATTAAGGATGATAATTCTCCGAGCCCTGAAGAACAGTTAGTGAAAAATGAACAAATCAAAGAACTAACTGCCACCATCACGCAACTAACCGAGAAGGAACAATTAGTTCTAAGTTTATTTTATCGTGAAGAGCTAACTTTAACTGAAATAGGAGAAATTATGAACCTTTCAACATCGCGAATCTCACAAATCCATTCCAAAGCGATATTTAAACTAAAGAAAATTTTGGAAAAAAATTAGTGTACATTATGGGTAGGGAATCATTATGACAATCTTTATTTTATTTCTATCAATTATATTAAATATTATTACGATATTTGCCATTATCATCTTATATTTACGACAAAATCGTTTATTAACTATGGATCATTCTCAAAAGCAAACAATGAAAGAGATGGAAGATATCTTTACAGCATATATTGAAGAATTGAAAGAAGAAAATGAGCAATTTATAAATAAATTCAAAAGTATTCAAAATGAGCAGAATAGCGACGAAGCCATTGAGAAAACGTCTCACCATCATCCAGCTATTGAGAAGCGAACGAATGAAGTTAATGAAGTAAACTCTGATAATTATAATCGTATGTATGCAGCGAAATCATATCAAAACTCAGTTGGGATGAATAAAGATTTAAAAAAAGAAGTGCAAGATGAAACAGGATCATTAATTGATAAAGTCATATTTTTGCAAAAAAAAGGATTAACAAATGATGAAATAGCGAAAAAACTAAATAAAGGCAAAACTGAAATCGAGTTGATGGTGAAATTTCAACAAAAATCGTTAGATAAACTTGATTGAAACTATTTTTTATGCTATATTATTTCATGGTGTTAATACACACGCTTTTGGATTTAAATAAAGGGTGCTATTCTAAATGGATAGTCTTTATTTAAAGATGAATGAAGCGGAGGAAATCAAAACCATTAGGAGGAAATAACATGTCAGTAATTTCTATGAAGCAATTGCTTGAAGCTGGTGTACACTTCGGTCACCAAACACGCCGTTGGAACCCTAAAATGAAAAAATATATTTTCACAGAGCGTAACGGCATCTACATTATCGATCTTCAAAAAACAGTTAAAAAAGTTGAAGAAGCATACAACTTTGTAAGAGAACTTGCAGCAAACGGCGGAAACATTCTTTTCGTTGGTACGAAAAAGCAAGCTCAAGAATCTGTTAAAGAAGAAGCAGAACGCGTAGGTATGTACTATGTGAATCACCGTTGGTTAGGTGGTACATTAACAAACTTTGAAACAATTCAAAAGCGTATTGAACGTTTAAAATCTATCGAAAAAATGGAAGAAGACGGTACTTTTGAAGTTCTTCCTAAAAAAGAAGTTGTTCAACTTAAAAAAGAACATGAACGCTTAGTTAAATTCCTTGGTGGAATTAAAGATATGAAAAAATTACCGGACGCATTATTCATCATCGATCCTCGTAAAGAGCGTATTGCTGTTGCCGAAGCTCGTAAATTGAATATTCCTATCGTTGGTATCGTTGATACAAACTGTGATCCGGATGAAATCGACTATGTAATTCCAGCAAATGATGATGCAATCCGTGCTGTTAAACTATTAACTGGTAAAATTGCTGATGCAATCATCGAAGTTAAACAAGGTGAAGAAGAAGAAGTTACTGCAACAGTTGCAGCTGAATAATTATAAATTTTGTTCGTATTGTTAAAAATGTATGTGAAAAGGTGATAAGAAGGCTTCATCCTTATCACCTTTTTTTAGGAGATAATCCGTATACACTAATAATGAATCTACATATAATAAGGAGGAACATCCCATGGCAGTTACTGCACAAATGGTTAAAGAACTTCGCGAAAAAACAGGTGCCGGAATGATGGATTGCAAAAAGGCATTGACAGAAACAGACGGAAATATGGAAAAAGCAATTGATTACCTTCGTGAAAAAGGAATTGCAAAAGCAGCTAAAAAAGCTGATCGTATTGCTGCAGAAGGTACAACTTATATTTTCGTTCAAGGCAACGACGGAGTTATTTTAGAAGTTAACTCTGAAACTGACTTTGTTGCTAAAAATGAAGGTTTCCAAAATCTTGTTAAAGAATTAGCTGCACATTTATTGAACAAAAAACCAGCTACTGTTGAAGAAGCTTTGGGACAACAAATGGATAATGGTACAACTGTTGAAGATACAATTAATGCAGCTATTGCTAAAATTGGTGAAAAAATCACTTTACGTCGTTTTGAAGTATTAACAAAACCTGAAAATGCAGCATTTGGTGAGTACCTACACATGGGTGGCCGTATTGGTGTACTAGCTGTGCTAGAGGGAACAACTGATCAATCAGTTGCTAAAGATGTTGCAATGCATGCTGCAGCTTTAAATCCAAAATATATTTCACGCGATCAAGTATCTGCCCAAGAAGTTGAACATGAACGTGAAGTTTTAACACAACAAGCATTAAACGAAGGCAAACCAGAAAATATTGTGGCGAAAATGGTAGAAGGACGTCTAAGCAAATACTTTGAAGAAATTTGTATTGTTGACCAAGCTTTCGTTAAAAATCCTGATCAAAAAGTCGGCCAATTTGTTAAATCACATGGTGCGACAATTACGAACTTAGTTCGTTATGAAGTTGGTGAAGGAATCGAAAAACGTCAAGATAACTTTGCTGAAGAAGTAATGAGCCAAGTTAAGAAGTAATATTATCAATGGATAGGGGACACGTTGTGTTCCCTATTTTTAAAGATAATAATATAGAATACATACTTAAAATATTGGAGGTTCACAATGAGCACCCCAAAATATAAACGTGTCGTTTTAAAACTTAGTGGTGAAGCATTAGCAGGTGAACAAGGTTTTGGAATTAATCCTACTGTAATTAAATCAGTAGCAGAACAAGTAAAAGAGCTCGCTGAATTAGGTGTTGAAGTCGCTGTTGTTGTTGGCGGTGGAAACATCTGGCGCGGGAAAATCGGAAGTGAAATGGGGATGGACAGAGCAACTGCCGATTATATGGGTATGCTAGCGACTGTTATGAACTCTTTAGCACTTCAAGATAGTTTAGAACAAAATGGAATAGAAACAAGAGTTCAAACGTCAATTGATATGCGTCAAGTTGCAGAACCATATATTCGTCGGCGTGCAATTAGACATCTTGAAAAAAAACGTGTCGTCATTTTTGCTGCGGGCACAGGAAATCCTTATTTTTCAACAGATACTACTGCCGCATTAAGAGCCGCTGAAATTGAAGCTGAAGTTATCTTAATGGCGAAAAATAACGTAGATGGAGTATATTCTGCGGATCCAAAACTGGATGAAAGTGCTGTTAAATATGAAGAATTAACTTATCTTGATGTAATTAAAAACGGTTTAGCCGTAATGGATTCAACCGCATCATCTTTATGTATGGATAATGACATTCCACTAATTGTTTTTTCAATAATGGAAAAAGGAAATATTAAACGTGTTATAATGGGAGAAAATATTGGTACAATTGTTAGGGGGAAAGCTTAATGCCAAAACAAATCATAGCAAATGCGAAGGACAAAATGTCAAAGGCAATATCAGCATATACTCGTGAACTAAGTTCGATTAGAGCAGGAAGAGCTAGTGCTTCTTTATTGGACAGAATCGTTGTTGATTATTACGGAGCACCAACACCAGTGAACCAACTTGCATCCGTATCTGTTCCTGAAGCTAGATTATTAGTCATTCAACCGTATGATAAATCAATTGTATCAGATATCGAAAAAGCCATCTTGAAATCAGACTTGGGACTAACTCCAAATAATGATGGGACACTAATTCGTCTTGCTATTCCAGCATTGACTGAAGAACGTCGTAAAGAATTAGTGAAGCAAGTTAAAAAAGAAGCTGAAGTAGCAAAGGTTGGAATTCGGAATATTCGTCGTGATGCGAATGATGAATTGAAAAAGTTAGAAAAGAACGGCGAGATTTCGGAAGATGATCTTCGTGGATATTCAGACGATGTTCAAAAAATTACCGATGAACATATTAATAAAATCGATCAAATCACTAAAACTAAAGAACAAGATATATTAGAAGTGTAAAATTAACGAACTCTCGTATTTCGAGAGTTTTTTTTTGCATAAAACTAAATAATTACCGTGAAAAACTTCTCAAATATAATTATATTATCTATAATAGAAATCACATTCAATACATAATTTATAGTAAATAAAGATATTCCTGCGATTTTTTGATATTATATAATATGGTACAGATTATTTGGTGCAGTATTCCAGTGGAGGGCAAGTTATGTTAAATAAGTTGAAGTTAAAAAAAACTTCCAAAGGAACTCAAAGTATTGAAGAAAGAATTGAAAACATAAAAAAACATGGTCTACCAAAACATATCGCAATCATAATGGATGGGAATGGAAGGTGGGCAAGTAAACGTGCATTGCCGCGAATCGCTGGACATCATGAAGGGATGAAAAAGGTTAAACCGATCACACGCTTTGCAAACAATCTTGGAATTGAAGTATTGACGCTTTATGCTTTTTCTACGGAAAATTGGATTAGACCTAAAAACGAAGTTGACTATTTAATGAAGCTTCCAGAGGAATTCCTCGGTACTTTTTTACCTGAGTTGGTGGAAGAAAATGTAAAAGTGCAAATGATGGGTCATAAAGAACAATTACCCGAACATACAATGAAGGCTGTGCAAAAAGCGATTGATGATACACTCGATAATACGGGGCTTATTTTAAACTTTGCCCTTAATTATGGTGGCAGGGATGAAATAATAAATGCGGTTCAAAATATTATTAGTGATGTGGAAAATGGCACAATTGACAAAAAAAATGTTTCTGAAGATTTGTTTTCAAATTATTTAATGTCAAAAAAATTTCAAGACCCCGATTTACTTATTCGTACGAGTGGTGAAATCAGGTTAAGTAATTTTATGCTTTGGCAAATGGCATATACTGAATTTGTTTTTACTGATGTTTTATGGCCTGACTTTTGTGAAGAAGATTTACTGCAGGCAATTGAAGAATATCAACAAAGATCAAGACGATACGGTGGCTTAAAAAGTGAGGGTAATGAGAAGTGAAGCAACGAATAATTACAGCAGTGATTGCAGCAGCAATATTCATACCAATTGTAATATATGGGAATATCCCTTTTGTAATATTATCCTATTTAATGGGAACGGTAGCTCTTTATGAGCTTTTAAAGATGAGGAAACTATCTATTTTTTCTATTCAAGGTATCATTTCATTATTATTATTATGGATTATACTAGTTCCAAGACAATTTACTCATGTAATTGAGCATTTTGGCTATACGAAACTGCATTATATTTTTATAGCCGTTTTACTATTTTTAGTCATTACTGTTATCACTAAAAATAAAACAACTTTCGACCATGTATCCTTTTTGTTACTTACGGTAGTTTATATAGGTATGGGTTTCTATTATTTTGTCGAAACACGTGACGCAGATAATGGTCTTACATATATTTTATATTCTTTATTTGCCATTTGGGCGACAGATTCCGGTGCTTACTTCATTGGACGTGCTTTAGGTAAAAGAAAACTTTGGCCAGAAATAAGCCCTAATAAAACCGTAGAAGGTGCAATAGGGGGAGTTGTTTGTGCGATCATCGTTGGTATCCTTTTCGCACTATTTTCTAATTTAGATGCCTCCTTCATTCAGCTTATTGTTGTTTCAGCAGTCGTTGCTATTTTTGGACAAATAGGGGATTTAGTGGAGTCAGCCTATAAACGACAATACGGTGTAAAAGATTCTGGTAACATCTTACCTGGTCATGGTGGGATTTTAGATCGATTCGATAGTTTATTATTCGTTTGGCCACTACTTCATTTACTCCATTTTGTCCAATGAAAATGAAGGGTTTTAGTGTTATAATTAGGAGTTGAAAAGATGAAATATATAAGTTTATTAGGAGCGACCGGATCAATTGGTACGCAAACATTGGATGTAATTCGAAATCATTCAGATAAATTTCGCTTAGTAGCTTTTTCTATTGGGAAAAATATTGAGCTTGCTAGAAAAATTATCGCGGAGTTTAGTCCTGAACTTGTTTCTGTTAAAGAACGAACAGATTATGAAAGTTTAAAAGCTGAATTTAGCAGCAATATCCGTTTTTCCTATGGAGACGATGGGTTAGTAGAAGTTGCTGCCTATGAAAAGACCGATGTCGTTGTTAATGCTGTTATGGGAAGTGTTGGTTTATTCCCGACTTTACAGGCAATTAAAGCAAAGAAAACAATTGCCCTAGCAAATAAAGAAACACTTGTAACAGCAGGCCACATCGTTATGGAAGCAGCTAAGGCAAATGAGGTAAGCATTTTGCCAGTTGATAGTGAGCATTCAGCGATATTTCAATGTTTACAAGGCGAAAAAGAAAAAAATATTGAGCGTCTCATCATTACTGCTTCGGGCGGTAGTTTCCGAGATAAAAGTCGCGAAGAACTTAAAGATGTTACTGTTGATCAAGCGTTAAATCATCCGAATTGGTCGATGGGCGCAAAAATTACGATTGACTCAGCCACGATGATGAATAAAGGATTAGAAGTCATCGAAGCACATTGGCTTTTTAATGTACCTTATGAAAAAATAGATGTATTATTGCATCGGGAAAGTATCATTCATTCGCTGGTTGAATTCCGGGATACTAGTGTAAAAGCCCAGCTAGGTACACCGGATATGAGAGTCGCTATTCAGTATGCACTATCATATCCCGATCGTCTCTCATTAACATCGGGACATAAATTGAATTTGGCTGAAATCGGTAAATTACATTTCGAAGAGATGGATTTAAATCGCTTCGTTTGTTTAAAACTTGCCTACGAAGCCGGGAGAGTTGGAGGCACAATGCCAACCGTTTTAAATGCAGCAAATGAAATGGCAGTTGATGCGTTTTTAAATAGAAAAATTTCTTTTTTAACGATTGATGAATTCGTTTCAAAAGCACTTGAAAAGCATCATATGATTAATCATCCAGATCTTGATACAATCAAAATGGTAGATCAGGAAACAAGAGCGTATATAAACTCACTCTTATAAAAGGTGGTTTTGAATTTTGACGACTGTAATCGCATTTATTATTATTTTCGGGGCATTAGTATTTTTCCATGAAGCAGGTCATTTTTATTTTGCGAAACGAGCTGGTATTTTGGTTCGTGAATTTGCTATTGGATTTGGTCCGAAAGTATTATCTTTTAGAAAAAATGAAACTCTTTATACAATAAGGTTATTACCGATTGGCGGATATGTTCGTATGGCTGGTGAAGATCAAGAAATGAGTGATTTAAAAGCCGGTCAAAGGGTCGGACTTCTTTTTAACGAGAAAGAAGAAGTTAATAAAATCGTCGTGAATGGAAAAAGTCGCTTTGCGGATATTCGTACCATCGAGGTGGAAGAATCTGATTTGGATCACAAGTTAATTATTAAAGGATATGAAGAGGGAGATGAAGATGAAACTTTAAAAACCTTTTCTATTACAAAAGACGCTGTGATCGTCGAAGATCGTGTTGAAACGCAAATTGCCCCATGGGATAGACAATTTGGATCGAAATCATTAGGTCATCGTGCAATGACTATTTTTGCTGGGCCAATGATGAACTTTGTTCTTGCGATTGTTATTTTCACTATTTTAGCCATTATTCAAGGTGTACCTGTCAATGACCCGGTACTGGGGAAGTTAACTCCTGATGGTGCTGCAAAGCAAGCAGGTTTACATGAAGGGGATACGATTATAAGCATTGATGGCTCGGAAATTTCTAGTTGGGAAGACATAGTTGAAGTCATCCAAAAGCATCCGGGCGAAGAATTAATGTTTACTATTGAAAGAAATAATCAAACGAAAGATATTGCCGTAACACCTAAGGCGGAAAAAGAAGGTAATCAGGAAATTGGAAGAATTGGGGTAAATAACCCGGTTCAAAAGTCACCATTAAAAGTTGCGACATACGGTGTCGAGCAAACATACCAGTGGACGATTGAAATCTTTAGAATGCTTGGAAAACTTGTAACAGGCCAATTTTCAATCGATATGCTCTCAGGACCTGTCGGTATTTATAAATCAACAGAAGTAGTCGCTAAATCGGGTATTATCTTTTTAATGAAATGGGCTGCATTATTAAGCATAAACTTAGGTATCATGAACTTATTACCTATTCCAGCACTAGATGGCGGTCGTTTACTATTTTTTGGAGTAGAAGCGCTAAGAGGAAAACCGATCGATCGTCAAAAAGAAGGAATGGTCCATTTTATAGGTTTTATGTTATTAATGCTGTTGATGATAATCGTTACATGGAATGATATACAAAGATTCTTTTTATAAAATAGTGAAGCAGTCGGAACATACCGATTGCTTCTTCTCTCTTTTTAGAAAAACATCTGTCAATGTTTGTGGATTGAAATTGTCGTGATGTTTTTTTATTATGTATATGGAATGATTTATAATTGAACGTTGATTTAAGATATAGATATAGAGAAGGATGGGAGAGGAAAATATGACAAGCAATCCCGCCGAAAAAAAAGAGCGATTTCGTGTTTTATTGCAACAACTTAATATGACAGAAGATCGAATCGTCCAATTCTTTCAAAACGCGGAAATAGAAAAACTCGTAGTAGAAAGAAAATCAAAACGTTGGCATTTTTACTTTTTGTTTCAGCAGATATTACCCTATGAAATTTTTAACCGTTTTACCCTGCAACTGCAACACGCATTTAACCATGTGGCAAAGGTTGACTTTACGATTCGTGTTATGGAGTCGAGCTTTCCCGAAGAAGCTGTCGTTGATTATTGGAGACATTGTATAAAAGAACTAGATGGGATATCCCCCATGCTCTTATCCTTATTAAATGAGCAAGTACCAACATTAAAAGGGAATAAATTAATTGTACAAACGAGAAATGACACGGAAGCAAGAACACTAAAACAAAAATACGGAGAATGGATATCAAATATTTACCAAAACTTTGGTTTTCCACTTTATGTATTAGATGCTGAAATCGGACAAAATGAAGCAAATGAAGAATATAAAAAATTTATTGAAGAAAAACAAAAAGAAGACGAGGAACGGGCGAAATTAGCCGTAATAGAAATGCAGAAGAAAGAATCAGAGACTAGTGATTCACCTGTAAATGAAGGTCCAATCATGATTGGGTTAACAATTAAAGAGGATGATACGTTCCGTCGCATGGAGGAAATTATTGATGAAGAGAGACGAATTACAGTAGAAGGATATGTCTTTTTTGCTGAAACAAAAGAACTCCGCAGTGGAAGAACATTATTAACATTTAAAATTACGGACTATACAAGCTCAATTTTGGTGAAAATGTTTTCGCGTGATAAAGAAGATGCTGCAATTCTTAGCCAAGTGAAAAAAGGAATGTGGATTCGGGCAAGAGGAAGCATCCAAAATGATACTTTCGTTCGGGATCTTGTCATGATTGCAAATGATTTAAATGAAATTAAACCGAAACTTAGACAAGATCACTCACCTGAAGGCGAAAAACGAGTCGAGCTTCATCTTCATACACCGATGAGCCAAATGGATGCTGTAACACCGATAAGTGATTTAGTCAGCCAGGCGAAAAAATGGGGTCATAAAGCTATTGCGGTTACCGATCATGGAATCGCTCAATCGTTCCCGGAGGCATTTAGTGCCGGGAAAAAGAACGACATAAAGATTCTATATGGAGTAGAAGCAAATCTGGTTGATGACGGAGTTCCGATTACGTATAATGATGCACATCGATTATTAAGTGAAGATACATTTGTCGTCTTTGATGTGGAAACGACAGGTTTGTCAGCTGTTTATGATACAATCATTGAACTCGCTGCCGTGAAAATTCACAATGGAGAAATTATCGACCGTTTTGAATCGTTCGCTAACCCTCATCATCGACTATCTAATACAACGATCGAGCTAACCGGAATAACCGATGAAATGGTTGAAAGTGCTCCTGATGTAGATATTGTTTTACGAAAATTTTCAGAGTGGGCCAAAGATGATATTTTAGTAGCACATAATGCCTCATTTGATATGGGGTTTCTAAATGTTGGTTACCAGAAGATCGGTTTACCAAAAGCAACAAACCCTGTTATTGATACGCTAGAGGTAGCAAGACTACTTTATCCGGAATTTAAAAATCATCGTTTAAATACACTTGCGAAAAAATTCGATATTGAATTAACCCAACACCATCGTGCAATATATGATGCTGAAGCAACCGGATATATTCTATTAAAATTATTAAAAGATGCAAGTAAACAAGGAATTGAATATCATGATCAATTTAATGATTATATGGGTAAAGGTGGAGCGTATAAACGGGCACGTCCATCACATTGCACATTATTAGCTCAGACGGAAAAAGGACTTAAAAATTTATTTAAGCTCATTTCACTCGCTCATATTGATTATTTTTACCGTGTTCCAAGAATACCCCGGTCACAATTACAAAAGTTCCGTGAAGGCATCCTTGTCGGTTCTGCCTGTGATAAGGGAGAGGTTTTTGAAGGGATGATGCAAAAAGCCCCTGATGAGGTAGAGGAAACAGCGAAATTCTATGATTATCTAGAAGTGCATCCGAAAGAGGTATATGCACATTTAATAGAATTAGAATTAGTTCGAGACGAGAAATCATTAGAAGAAATTATTTCGAATATCGTTAAATTGGGTGAAAAACTAGACCTTCCAGTAGTAGCAACAGGCAATGTACATTATCTTAATCCAGAGGATAAGATCTATCGAAAAATTTTAATAGCCTCTCAAGCGGGTGCTAATCCTTTAAATCGTCATAAATTACCGGATGTTCATTTTCGAACGACTGATGAAATGTTACAAGCTTTTTCATTTTTAGGGAAAGAAAAGGCAAAGGAAATTGTAATTACGAATACGAATAAAATTGCAGATATGATTGATACGATTAAGCCAATCAAGGATGATCTATATACACCAAAAATTGAAGGGGCCGAAGACGAAATAAGAAATATGAGTTATGAAATGGCACGGAGTATTTATGGTGAAGATCTCCCGGAAATTGTTGAAGCAAGACTCGAAAAAGAACTGAAAAGTATTATTGGTCACGGGTTTGCAGTTATTTATCTTATTTCACATAAACTAGTAAAAAAATCTTTAGATGATGGTTACCTAGTTGGTTCACGTGGTTCAGTTGGTTCATCTTTTGTAGCAACAATGACTGAAATTACCGAAGTCAATCCTTTGCCACCACATTATGTATGTGCAAATTGTAAGCATTCGGAGTTTTTCAATGACGGATCCGTTGGTTCAGGTTTTGACTTACCCGATAAGGACTGTCCAAATTGTGGATCAAAATATAAAAAAGATGGACATGATATCCCATTTGAAACCTTCTTAGGCTTTAAGGGGGATAAAGTTCCCGATATTGATCTTAACTTTTCCGGAGAATATCAACCACGAGCTCATAACTACACAAAGGTTCTGTTTGGTGAAGAATATGTTTATCGAGCAGGTACAATTGGTACGGTTGCGGATAAAACTGCTTATGGATATGTTAGAGGGTACGCTCAAGATAATAACCTTAATTTACGTGGAGCGGAAATTGATCGTTTAGTACAAGGTTGTACAGGTGTTAAACGGACAACGGGACAGCATCCGGGGGGAATTATCGTTATCCCTGATTATATGGATGTATATGATTTTACACCGATTCAATACCCGGCAGATGATCGGGAATCTGAGTGGAAAACGACTCATTTTGATTTCCATTCGATTCATGACAATGTTTTAAAATTAGATATACTAGGTCACGATGATCCAACAATGATCCGGATGCTTCAGGATTTAAGCGGGATTGATCCGAAAACAATCCCAACTGATGATCCAGTCGTTATGCAAATCTTTAGCGGGACTGAATCTTTAGGGGTTACTGAAGATCAGATTATGTGTAAAACTGGAACGTTAGGGATACCAGAGTTTGGAACAAGATTTGTTAGGCAAATGCTTGAAGATACAAAACCAACAACATTTTCCGAACTAGTCCAAATTTCCGGCCTTTCTCATGGGACAGATGTATGGCTAGGAAATGCACAAGAATTGATTCATAACGGAACTTGTACTTTACCAGAAGTAATTGGATGTCGTGATGATATTATGGTGTATTTGATCTATCAAAACCTAGAACCATCATTAGCTTTTAAAATTATGGAGTCTGTTCGTAAGGGGAAAGGATTACAGCCGGAAATGGAAGAGGAAATGCGAAAACAAAATGTTCCGGAATGGTATATCGATTCATGTAAAAAGATAAAATACATGTTTCCTAAAGCCCATGCCGCAGCATATGTTTTGATGGCCGTGCGTATTGCCTATTTTAAAGTACATTTACCACTGCTTTATTATGCAGCATATTTTACAGTTAGGGCGGAAGATTTTGATCTAGAAGCAATGGTTCGCGGTTCAAGTTCCATTCGAGCCAAGATTGAAGAAATAAATGCTAAAGGATTAGATGCATCTACAAAGGAAAAAAGTTTATTGACGGTATTAGAGCTTTGCTTAGAAATGTGTGAACGTGGCTTCCAATTTCAACGGGTCGATCTATATCGCTCGAAAGCATCTGAGTTTGTAATTGATGGTAACTCATTAATACCTCCTTTTAATGCAATACCAGGTTTAGGAACAAACGCGGCATTAAATATTGTAAAAGCGCGTGAAGAGGGAGAATTCTTATCAAAAGAAGACCTCCAACAACGTGGAAGAGTTTCTAAAACAATTATAGAGTACCTTAACAATCATGGCTGTCTAGAATCTCTTCCGGAGCAGAATCAATTATCATTGTTTTAAATAAAAATAATGGTACTTGTCGGGGCTAAGCAGTCGCCTCCGCTTTTCGAATTGTCCAGCTGCGGCTTCTAGCCCCTCGAGGTCATAAGTCATCTTACTGCGTGGCTAAAGGGCAAGCCACTACGTAAGCTGCCTTATGCTTGTCGGGGCTAAATAGTCGCTTCCGCTTTTCGAATTATTTGCATATAAATTTTGGTTATGGTATATTTTTATTGGAAATACTACTGATAACTCTTGGAAAGAGTGGGGCATACCCACTCTTTCGTCTTTTTGGTTAAGTCCATTTTGCTTCTATGATGATTAATTTTTATTAATTCTTAAGCTATTACCATTGTTAATCAGGAGGTTTTTATGAGCAAAGTAACGGACATTGTCGAAGAACTCGTTACTCCTATCATTCAAGATATGAAACTTGATCTCGTCGATATTGAATATGTTAAAGAAGGGAAAAATTGGTTTCTTCGCGTATTTATAGATAAAGAAAATGGGATTGATATCGAAGAATGCGGGATTGTAAGTGAGCGTTTAGGGGAAAAATTGGATGAACTCGACCCAATCCCTAATAACTATTTTCTTGAAGTATCTTCTCCGGGTGCAGAACGTCCTTTAAAAAAAGAAAAGGATTTCAAACAAGCAGTTGGGAAAAACGTCAATATCAGTACTTACGAGCAAATCGATGGCGAAAAACAATTCGAAGGAAAACTACTCGATTTTGATGGTCAAACATTAAAACTTGAAATGAAAATTAAAACAAGGACAAAAGAAGTAGAAATTCCGTACGAAAAAGTGGCAAAAGCTCGTTTAGCTATTTTATTTTAATTTTAGGCTTTTTTAAAGCTCAGTGTTGATAATTTATTGACGCCATATTAATTGGAGCAAAAATTACAAAATGGAGTAGTCATTGACTGCCCGCTGTTCTAACCAGTACTTACAAGGCAGAACAGATAACTATAACTCGTGAAGTTTCTATTATTTTTGAGGGGGATGACATTTCCATGAGCACAGAATTATTAGATGCTCTTATTATTTTAGAAAAAGAGAAAGGGATTTCTCGTGATGTAATCATAGAAGCAATTGAAGCAGCATTAGTATCTGCATATCGAAGAAATTTTAATCAAGCGCAAAATGTGCGGACAGACTTGAATTTAGAAAATGGAACAATGAGAGTTTTTGCTAGAAAAGATGTTGTCGATGAGGTTTTTGATTCCCGACTTGAAATATCACTAGAGGATGCTGTGAAAATTAATCCTGCTTATGAAGTGGGAGATGTTGTTGAAATTGAAGTAACACCAAAAGATTTTGGACGTATCGCCGCTCAAACTGCAAAGCAAGTCGTCACACAACGTGTTCGTGAAGCAGAAAGAGGAATCATCTATTCAGAATTTATCGATCGTGAAGATGACATTATGACGGGAATTGTCCAAAGACAAGATCCTCGCTTCATCTATGTCAATCTAGGGAAAATTGAGGCATTACTCGCACAAAGTGAACAAATGCCAAATGAATCCTATCGTCCACATGATCGGATAAAAGTTTATATAACCAAGGTGGAAAAAACAACAAAAGGACCACAAATTTTTGTTTCCCGTACACATCCTGGTTTATTAAAACGATTATTTGAAATAGAAGTACCTGAAATATACGATGGTACAGTTGAAATTCGCTCTGTAGCACGAGAAGCTGGAGATCGTTCTAAAATTTCAGTTTATACTGATCGCCCAGAAGTTGACCCAGTTGGTGCATGTGTTGGTCCTAAAGGTACAAGAGTTCAAGCAATTGTAAATGAACTAAAAGGTGAAAAAATTGATATCGTTGAATGGTCAGATAACCCTGTAACCTTTGTGGCTAACGCATTAAGTCCTTCAAAAGTTTTAGATGTTATCGTTGATGAAGAAGAAAAATCGACTACGGTGATTGTACCTGATTATCAATTATCTCTTGCTATCGGGAAACGTGGACAAAACGCTAGACTAGCTGCAAAACTTACCGGATGGAAAATTGACATAAAAAGTGAATCAGAAGCACGTGAGTTAGGAATTTATCCTCGTGAGGATTCTGCTTTAATTACAAGTGATGATCAAGAAGATCATTTCGAAATGCTTGAAGACGATTTCGAATAGGGGTGACATGAAAATGGCTACTCAAAAGAAAATTCCATTAAGGAAATGTGTTGCTACGGGTGAAATGAAACCTAAAAAAGAAATGATTAGGATCGTTCGATCAAAGGATGGAGAAGTATCTATTGACCCAAAAGGAAAAAAATCCGGGCGAGGTGCCTATCTGTCCAAGGATAAAGATGCAATTCTACAAGCTAAGAAAAAAAACATATTAGCAAATCATTTAGAAACTTCTATTGATGAATCCATTTATGATGAACTTTTAAGGTTCATTGAAAGGGAGAATCTATAGATATATGACCGAATCAAAGGCATTATCATTACTTGGCTTAGCGAATCGCGCACGTAAAGTTATTTCTGGAGAAGAATTAGTAATTAAAGAAGTAAAAAATGGTCGTGCGAAACTCGTGTTACTTTCCATGGATGCATCAGAAAATACAACGAAAAAAGTGCAGGATAAATGTCGTTTTTACCGCATACCAATTTATTGGATCAGTAATAGAGAAATCCTCGGGACTGCAATTGGAAAAGAATCAAGAGTTGTCTTAGCAATAACGGATCTGGGCTTTGCGAAGAAATTAGAAATCTTGCTCGGTGAATCATAAGGTGGGGGTGAACATATGAGTAAAATTCGAATTTATGAGTACGCAAAAAAACAAAATGTTTCTAGTAAAGACATTATTTCGAAACTTAAAGAATTAAACATTGAAGTAAATAATCATATGTCTACGATAGATGGGGATACTATTAGTAAATTAGATAAGATGTTTAATCATCATGATAAACAGGTGAAATCTAATTCTATAAACAATCAATCACAGAACAAGCAACAAACAAATAAAAAAAATAGTCAAAAAGAAATGGAAGTTGAAGAGAGCCTCGTGAAAGATACTACACAACAAAAACATAAAACGAATGAATCTAAGCCAAACAATAAAAATAACGCACCTAGGGACAATAAAGGTTCTAATAATAATAAAAAGCATAAAAACAATAATAAAAATAAAAATAAACAACGGCCACAACAACAACAAGTACCGCCGAAGAAAAAAGAACTTCCAAGTAAAATCACATTTAGCGGTTCATTAACAGTTGCCGAACTTGCGAAAAAATTACACAGAGAACCATCAGAATTAATTAAAAAGCTTTTCATGCTTGGTGTTGTTGCAACGATTAATAATGAACTTGACAAGGATTCTATTGAACTTATCGCCACAGATTATGGCGTAGAAGTTGAAGAAGAAATACAAATTGATACAACCGATCTTGAAGTATATTTTACTGAAGATACAGAAGAGAATCTTAAAGAACGTCCATCAGTCGTTACGATAATGGGACATGTTGACCACGGAAAAACAACAACATTGGATTCTATTCGTAATACGAAAGTAACTGCTGGCGAAGCCGGTGGTATTACACAACATATTGGTGCTTATCAAGTAGAAGTAAATGGCAAAAAAATTACATTCCTAGATACGCCAGGGCATGCTGCTTTTACAACGATGAGAGCTCGTGGAGCACAAATTACAGATATTACAATTTTAGTTGTGGCTGCCGATGATGGTGTAATGCCACAAACGATTGAAGCAATAAATCATGCTAAGGCTGCGAATGTTCCAATCATTGTTGCAGTTAACAAAATGGATAAACCTTCTGCAAATCCTGATCGTGTCATGCAAGAATTAACTGAGCATGGGCTTGTTCCTGAAGATTGGGGCGGCGATACAATTTTTGTTCCAATTTCTGCGAAAAATGGAGAAGGTATTGATAATTTGCTTGAAATGATTCTATTAGTAAGTGAAGTGGAAGAATATAAAGCTAACCCGAACCGAAATGCAATTGGTACAGTAATTGAAGCACAATTAGACAAAGGACGCGGCTCAGTTGCTACGTTGTTAGTTCAAAATGGTACATTACGTGTCGGTGACCCAATCGTTGTCGGACATACTTTTGGCCGAGTTCGTGCAATGGTAAACGATTTAGGTCGTCGCGTGAAAGAAGCTGGCCCATCAACTCCAGTAGAAATTACAGGATTAAATGATGTACCACAAGCGGGAGATCGCTTCGTCGTATTTGATGATGAAAAAACAGCACGTCAAGTTGGAGAATTACGCGCACAGCAAGCCGTATTAGCACAACGAAATGAAACTGCCCGCGTAAGTCTAGATACATTATTCGAACAAATGAAACAAGGCGAAATGAAAGACATTAATATTATTATTAAAGCAGATGTACAAGGATCTGTTGAGGCGCTCGCAGCATCATTACAAAAAATTGATGTAGAAGGAGTAAATGTTAGAATCATTCATACTGCTGTTGGTGGTATTAATGAATCAGATATCTCCCTTGCTGCAGCTTCAAACGCAATTGTTATCGGTTTTAATGTACGCCCTGATGTTAATGCAAAGCGTGCTGCAGAAGCAGAAAATGTTGATATACGATTACATCGGATTATTTATAAAGTAATTGAAGAAATTGAGTCTGCAATGAAAGGTATGCTTGATCCGGAATTCTATGAAAAAATTATCGGTCAAGCAGAAGTTCGTCAAACATTCAAAGTATCGAAGGTTGGTACGATTGCCGGAAGTTATGTTACTGATGGAAAAATTACTCGTGACAGCGGTATCCGAATTATCCGAAATAATGTAGTCGTTTTTGAAGGAGAAATTGATACATTAAAACGTTTTAAGGATGATGCAAAAGAAGTAAGTCAAGGTTATGAATGCGGGATTACTATTAAAAACTACAATGATTTAAAAGAAGGAGACATCATTGAAGCGTTTGTGATGGAAGAAGTCGAGCGTTCATGATTGGATATGTGGAATGTGAGTTCCGCATTTATGAAGCAGGTTCTTTGAAGGAAAAAAGAGCAGTCCTTCAAAGAGTCATCACCAGACTAAAACAGAAATTTAATGTTTCAGTTTCTGAAATTGGACATCAAGATTTGTGGCAACGAACCAAAATTGCCATTGTCACTGTTGCATCGATCCAGTCAGCTGCTGAAAGAGAAATTGAAAATGCAATAAAATTTTTAGATTCCTTTCCTGAGTGGGAAAGACTAGAAACCATTTATGAATGGTTGTAATGTGAGGTGTTATGTATGAGCCTACGTGCAAATCGTGTCGGAGAGCAAATGAAAAAAGAACTTAGCGACATTATCGGCCGAAAAATAAAGGATCCACGTATTGGCTTTGTTACCGTAACAGATGTTCAGGTAACAGGTGATCTCCAACAAGCTACAGTATATATTACTGTTCTCGGAGGGGATAAACAAAAAGAAGGAACACTCCTTGCTCTTGAAAAAGCAAAAGGATTCATTCGTTCTGAAGTTGGACATCGAATTCGCTTAAGAAAAACTCCGGAACTTTCATTTGCATTTGATGAATCGATTGAGTATGGAAATCGAATTGAAACCATTATTAAAGAAATAAACACAGATAAATAGACAAAAAAGGATAGACAATTTTGTCTATCCTTTTTTCAAGACTTTATTTAAAAAGGAGTATTCATATGGATGGAATCCTTCCTTTATGGAAACCAAAAGGAATGACGTCACATGATTGTGTATTTAAAATAAGAAAAATGTTGAAAATGAAAAAGGTTGGACATACAGGAACTCTAGATCCTGATGTAACGGGTGTTCTCCCTATTTGTTTAGGAAAGGCAACAAAAGTTGCTGAATACATAACGAATGCTGGAAAAGAATACGAAGGCGAAGTTACGCTTGGATATTCAACGACAACCGAGGATGCCAGTGGTGAAAAAGTTGACGAAGTTCCAATTTGTAAAACGATCAATCGGAATCAAATTTTAGACGTGCTTCAATCATTTCGTGGTGAAATTTCGCAAACCCCACCGATGTATTCTGCAGTTAAAGTGAACGGGAAAAGATTGTATGAATACGCAAGAAAAGGGATAGAGGTTGAACGTCCAACAAGAGTCGTAACTATATATGAAATAGAATTACTAGATGATCGAAAAGTTTTTTCGGGAAATACGATTTCTTTTCGGTTTCGGGTAAAATGCAGCAAGGGAACATATATAAGAACATTAGCAGTGTCAATAGGAGAAAAATTAGGATTCCCGGCGCATATGTCTGATCTTACAAGAACATCGTCAGGTTCGTTTACAAAAGAAAATTGTTTAACCTTTTCAGATATTGAAACCCGCCTAAGTGAAAATACATTAAAAGATGTAATCTTTCCTTTAGACAGAGGAGTTTCTCATTTGCCGAAATACGTGATAAATGATACATTAGCAGAGAAAGTGAATAATGGTGCGGTTTTGGAAAAAGAAGAATGGTGGACATTTGGAGAAGAGGAAGTTGTTTTTATTCATCAAAATCAAGTGAAAGCGATCTACAAAATTCATCCTGAAAAGCCGCATTTAATAAAGCCTGTTAAAGTTCTTAATAATTGATCTAATAGAAAGAAATAGGTGAGAAAATTGAAAGTAATCACAATACATCATCCACATTCATTCAACAAGCAGGATTTTCCTCCCCTAGTTATGGCACTTGGGTATTTTGATGGCATTCACTTAGGACATCAAAAAGTCATTAATTTGGCGAAGGAAATTGCTGAACAAAATCAATGGAAAAGTGCGGTAATGACATTTGATCCGCATCCTTCTGTTGTGTTAAGTCAAAATAATAAACAAGTTGAGCTAATCACTCCTATTGAAGATAAGAAGAAACTCATTGAAAGAATGGGAATTGATTATTTATTTATTGTTCAGTTTACATCTAATTTTGCTAATCTTTCTCCTGAAGAATATGTAAAACAATATATTATCGGATTAAATGTCCATCATGTAGTCGCCGGTTTTGATTTTTCATACGGGAAATTTGGTAAAGGAACAATGGAAACTTTGCCAATTCATTCAGAAGGAAAATTCACCTATACGACAGTAGAAAAACTTGCGATTAACCGACAATCGGGAGATGAGAAAGTGAGTTCCAGTTTAACTAGGGAATTATTAGCAGAAGGAGATATGACGGAAGTTCGTCGCATTTTAGGAAGATTTTACACGACAAATGGGATCGTAATTCATGGAGAAAAGCGCGGCAGACAGATCGGTTTTCCAACTGCCAACATCAAACTATCCAATGAATATATTATCCCGAAAACAGGCGTTTATGCTGTTAAAATTAAAATTGATGGAAATTGGTATCACGGGGTCTGTAATGTAGGATTTAAGCCCACTTTCAAAAGTATCGATGAATATTCCCTATCAATTGAAGTACATATTATTGACTTTGATCAATCCATTTACGGTGAAGAAGTTTCAATCGAATGGCATTTAAGAATTAGAGATGAACAGAAATTTGCTGGAATCGATCAATTAAAACTTCAGATTGCAAAAGATAAACAAAATACCATTAATTACTTTGAAAAAAATAGAAATTAGACTTGTTTTTTTAGACAAAAAGTAGTATTATATTACAGTGTAATGAACCGTTGCTTGGCAAGTCGAGTCACCGACGCTTGCTCAGTAATTGGGGATTATTTATTTTTAGGAGGTGAAAAGGATGGCAATTGCTCAAGAACGCAAAAACGAAATCATCAATCAATTCAAAGTTCATGAAACTGATACTGGATCACCAGAAGTTCAAATTGCAATCCTAACAGAGGATATTAATAATTTGAATGAACATTTACGTGTACACAAAAAAGATCACCATTCACGTCGCGGTCTTTTGAAAATGGTTGGTAAACGTCGTAACTTACTAACTTACTTACGTAATAAAGATGTTCAACGTTACCGTGAGCTAATTAACAAATTAGGCTTACGTCGTTAATTTATATCGAATTAACAAAAGAAGCGGGATTTATCCCGCTTTTTTATTATCATGATAACTCCCAAA
This sequence comes from Heyndrickxia sporothermodurans, assembly GCF_003055045.1. Taxonomy (NCBI): domain Bacteria; kingdom Bacillati; phylum Bacillota; class Bacilli; order Caryophanales; family Bacillaceae; genus Heyndrickxia; species Heyndrickxia sporothermodurans. The sequence goes on along the minus strand of NZ_NAZB01000011.1, from coordinate 63,349 downwards.
AAGTTACGATAAACTTTTAAGTTATTTTGATTACAATACATATTAAGCGATGACATAAAAAGATTCAATAATGTTTTGTTCAAATGACTAAGAAATTAATCATGCTTTTAAAGTCCCTAAACGGTGATTTAAAAGTAGAAAGGAGTTTTTATATGGAACATGAGAAACAAGTATTTACTTTAGATTGGGCCGGCCGTGAACTTACGGTAGAAATTGGTCAATTAGCTAAACAAGCAAACGGAGCAGTTTTAGTACGCTATGGAGATACAGCCGTTTTAAGTACTGCAACGGCTTCGAAAGAACCTAAATCAGTTGATTTTTTTCCGTTAACTGTAAATTATGAAGAGCGTCTTTATGCAGTAGGAAAGATACCTGGAGGATTTATTAAAAGGGAAGGGAGACCAAGCGAAAAGGCAATTTTAGCAAGCCGCTTAATTGACCGCCCAATTCGTCCGTTATTTGCTGATGGATTCAGAAATGAAGTTCAAGTAGTAAGCATTGTTATGAGTGTGGATCAAGACTGCCCTTCTGAAATGGCCGCAATGTTCGGATCATCACTTTCATTATCCGTCTCAGATATTCCATTTGAAGGACCAATTGCTGGAGTAATAGTCGGTCGAATTGATAATAAATTTATCATTAATCCTACAGTATCACAAATGGAAAAAAGCGATATGCACTTAACTGTAGCCGGAACTAAAGATGCAATCAATATGGTTGAAGCAGGAGCGAATGAAGTTCCTGAAGAAATAATGTTAGAAGCAATTATGTTTGGTCATGAAGAAATCAAAAGATTAATTCAATTCCAAGAAGAGATTGTTTCAAAAATTGGAAAAGAAAAAATGGAAGTCACATTATACGAAATTGACGAAGAATTAGAATCAGAAGTTCGTACGATGTGTGAAGAAGATTTAATTAAAGCCATTCAAGTACAAGAAAAGCATGCGAGAGAAGAAGCTATTCAAGAGGTAAAAGATCAAGTAATTGCTAAATTTGAAGAACGTGAAGAATTAGCAGAAGATACAATTAAGCAAGTAAAACAAATTTTAAATAAATTAGTAAAAGGTGAAGTACGCCGTTTAATTACCGAGGAAAAAGTTCGTCCAGATGGAAGAAAAATCGATGAAATTCGTCCTTTATCTTCAGAGGTTGGCTTATTATCAAGAACACATGGATCTGGTTTATTCACACGTGGACAAACGCAAGCATTAAGCATTTGTACTCTTGGCGCATTAGGTGATGTTCAAATACTGGATGGGCTCGGAATCGAAGAGTCAAAACGCTTCATGCATCATTATAATTTTCCGCAATTTAGCGTAGGTGAAACAGGACCTATGAGAGGACCTGGTCGCCGTGAAATTGGACATGGTGCACTTGGCGAACGGGCGCTTGAACCGGTTATTCCGAATGAACAACAATTTCCTTATACGATTCGACTAGTTTCGGAAGTTTTAGAATCCAACGGTTCCACTTCTCAAGCAAGTATTTGTGCCAGTACACTAGCAATGATGGATGCAGGGGTACCAATTAAAGCACCGGTTGCGGGAATTGCAATGGGCTTAGTTAAATCTGGTGAACATTATACAATTTTAACGGATATCCAAGGCATGGAAGATCATTTAGGCGATATGGATTTTAAAGTTGCCGGTACTTCTAAAGGTGTAACAGCACTGCAAATGGATATTAAAATTGAAGGTCTTTCCAGACAAATTTTAGAAGAAGCATTACAACAAGCTAAACAAGGCCGGATGCAAATATTAAATCATATGATGTCGACAATTTCTAATCCACGTGAATCGTTGTCTGCATTTGCACCAAAAATTTTAACAATGACGATTAATCCTGATAAGATAAGAGACGTTATCGGACCAAGTGGAAAACAAATAAACAAAATCATTGAAGAAACTGGCGTTAAAATTGATATTGAGCAAGATGGTACAGTGTTCATTTCTTCAACGGATGAAGAAATGAATAAAAAAGCGAAGAAAATTATAGAAGATATTGTCCGAGAAGTTGAAGTAGGACAAATTTACTTAGGAAAAGTAAAACGGATTGAAAAATTCGGCGCTTTTGTCGAAATTTTTAGTGGTAAAGATGGACTTGTTCATATATCAGAAATTGCTGAAGAAAGAGTCCGTAAAGTAGAGGATGTATTAAAAATTGGCGATGAAGTCCTAGTCAAAGTTCTCGAAATTGATAACCAAGGGCGAGTAAATCTTTCAAGAAAATCGGTTTTAAAAGAGCAAAAGGAAAAAAATGAAAATAACTAGTAAAGTCAGGAAACCCTGGCTTTTTTTTATGGTTCATTAATCTTTAGAGTAAATAAAATACTAATAAGTATTGTGTTCTACCTTGTCCTTCTTTTTCATATTTTTAAAAAGAAGGGGGATATTAAGGTGAAGAATAAATTAAAACACTTGATAGGTTTTGCTCTGATTGCTATTCTTACTTTGTCGATCATTAATAATCCATTATCAAAAAGCTATCTTACCCAATTAACAGATGCAGAAAACATTCCAACTAAACAAAATGATTTATATGATTATATTGTTCGGGTAGCTAAAAACTATTCGATTAAACCACAAGATGCTGTGAATGATAGAGTATGGAAAGCAACTCCCGGTTATAATGGTGTTGAAGTGGATATTAAAGCTTCCTACGATAATATGAAAAAAGATGGTAAATTCGATGAAAATAAATTAGTCTATAAACAAATTTCACCTAAAGTACATATAAAGGATTTACCTCCCTCTCCAATATATCGAGGAAATCCTGATAAACCAATGGTGAGTTTTCTCATTAATGTTGCGTGGGGAAATGAATTTCTGCAACCTATGTTAAAAACATTAAAAGATAATAATATTCATGCCACTTTTTTTCTAGAAGGAAGATGGGTGAAAGAAAATCCGGAATTAGCGAAAATGATTGTTGATTCGGGTCATGAAGTGGGAAATCACTCGTACACACATCCGGATATGAAGGTTCTTTCTGCAGATCGGATTCGTGAACAATTAATCAGCACAAATCAGGTTATTAAAGCAACCACTGGTAAACAAGTTAGATTATTTGCTCCGCCTAGCGGAAGTTATCGTGATGAAGTAGTGAAAATTGCTCATTCAATGAATTTACAAACAATCATGTGGAGTGTAGATACAGTTGATTGGCAAAAACCTTCTCCTGATACAATCGTCACCCGTGTAATGTCCAAAATTCATCCCGGTGCACTTATTCTTATGCACCCAACGGATTCAACAGAAAAATCATTGCAACGTTTGATAACTGAAATAAAAAAGAAGCAACTGAGAATTGGAACTGTATCAAAATTATTGGATGAAGAACGGATTATTAAAATGAATGATGGAAAACTAAAAAAAGATTAATGAAAAAAGCCTAATGGTGAACATACACCCACCAAGTTTAGGAGGATTCAAATTGATTAAGAAATATACATGTCAAAACGGACTAAGAATTGTGCACGAAGAGATCCCAACTGTTCGGTCAGTTGCAATAGGCATTTGGATAGGAACAGGCTCAAGAAATGAGGATCGTAAAAATAACGGTATCTCCCACTTCTTGGAGCATATGTTCTTTAAAGGCACGAAAACAAAAACAGCTAAGGAAATTGCGGAAGCATTCGATTCAATAGGTGGACAAGTAAATGCATTTACTTCAAAAGAGTACACGTGCTATTATGCTAAGGTTTTAGATAACCATGCACAATTTGCTCTTGACACACTTTCAGATATGTTTTTCAATTCCACTTTTGTTGAGGAAGAACTTAAAAAAGAAAAAAATGTTGTGTATGAAGAAATAAAAATGTATGAAGATACTCCTGATGATATTGTTCATGATCTTCTTAGCAAAGCAGTCTATGAAAATCACCCTTTAGGATATCCGATTCTTGGTACAGAGGATACGTTAGAAACATTTTCTGGTCAGACTTTAAATGAATATATGCATGATATGTATACACCTGATCGAGTGGTTATCTCTATCGCTGGAAATGTTAAAGATTCTTTTATTAAGCAAGTGGAATCGCTATTTGGATCATACAATGGTGGAAACCACACGAGTGAAGAGAATGTTCCAACTTTTCATTTGAATAATATAGTAAGAAAAAAAGATACAGAACAGGCACATCTTTGCTTAGGTTTTGAAGGTTTGCCAATAGGTCATAAGGAAATTTACGATTTAATTGTATTAAATAATATATTAGGCGGAAGCATGTCTTCAAGACTATTTCAAGAAGTAAGAGAACAACGAGGATTAGCATACTCTGTATTTTCCTATCACTCCTCATTTAAAGATTCCGGAATAGTCACGATCTATGCCGGTACCGGTGCGAAACAATTAGATCACTTGTATGAAACGATTCAATCGACATTAGACCATTTAAAGGATACCGGAGTAACATCTAAAGAGGTTCAAAATTGTAAAGAACAGTTGAAAGGAAATTTAATGCTTAGTCTCGAAAGCACAAACAGCAGAATGAGTAGAAACGGGAAAAACGAATTACTATTAGGAAAGCACCGCACACTCGATGAAATAGTTGAAATGATCGATGAAGTCTCAATTGATCATGTAAACAATCTATCGAAAAAAGTTTTTACCCCTCATTTCTCTGTTTCTTTAGTAAGCCCGGACGGAAAATTACCAAAAGGTATACAATAATAAGTGAAAGTCCTCGTCATTTGATGACGGGGACTTTTGTCTTTGCTGTCCAGCTCCAGCGCCTATCGACTAGAAAACTTCAGGACTTTTCCCTACGATAAGTCAACATCGATTCGCCTTGCATCACCCGCGTTTCCTTTATCTCAGTCAAAGTCCCGTAAGTCTTTTACGTCGATGGGCAAGGCGCTTTTCGCTTTTCTTAATTGCTCGTTCTAAAAAAGACTGACAAGCGATACATTGTTAATAACAGTTGTTTTAAGGAGGAATTATGAAATATGCGATTAAGTGAGCTAAGTGGGAAAGAAATCGTTGATTTTAAAAGAGCAGAAAGATTAGGCGTTTTAGGACACACGGATTTAGAATTCAATGAAAAATCTGGACAAATCCAATCATTGATCATACCTACTGGAAAATGGATGAGAAAACAGTCAAATGAAATCAGGGTTCCGTGGCAACAAATTCGAACGATTGGTTCAGACATGATTATTTTGGAAGTACCAGAAAATAATTACTAAAATATTGATCATTTAAGAATTGGCGATTAGCCAATCTTTTTTATTTTATCAACAAATCACAGATTTCTAGGTTAATACATAAGATGTGTAAGTGATAAGCGTAATCATCATAAAGAAGGTGACGATATGATGTTGACAGGATTGCAAATAGCTGTAATTGGCGGTGATGCGCGTCAACTTGAAGTAATTCGCAAATTAGCAGAATTAGATGCAAGACTATCATTAATTGGTTTTGAACAATTAGATCATGTGTATTCAGGTGTATACAAAGAAAAATTAAGCGAAGTAAATTTTCATGAAATTGATGCGATAATTTTACCTGTAACTGGAACAAACCTTGAAGGACAGGTAGATACCATTTTTTCAAATGAAGAAGTGAGATTAACGGAAGAAATTATCTTAAAAACACCCTCTTATTGCACGATTTATTCAGGAATCAGCAATCCATATTTAGATAGTATTACACAAAAAGCCAATCGAAAATTAGTCAAACTTTTTGAACGAAATGATGTTGCTATATATAATTCAATCCCTACTGTTGAAGGAACAATTATGATGGCAATTCAACATACCGAATTTACGATACATGGATCAACTGTAGCCATTCTTGGTCTAGGAAGAGTTGGCATGAGTGTTGCAAGAGCATTTCATCATTTAGGAGCGAAAGTAAAGGTAGGTGCAAGAAAAACTGAACATATTGCACGTATTGAAGAAATGGCTCTTAAACCATTTCATTTAAAAGAGTTAGATTTGGAAGTGAAGGATATTGATATATGTATTAATACTGTTCCGCAATTAATTGTGAATGCCGCAGTTATTCAAAAAATGCCAACACATACGTTGATTATTGATTTGGCATCTAAACCGGGTGGGACAGATTTTCGCTACGCAGAAAAACGTGGAATTAAAGCATTATTAGCACCAAGTTTGCCAGGCATCGTTGCACCAAAAACCGCAGGGCAAATACTTGGTAACGTATTAACTCAGCTAATTGATGAAGATGTAATAAAAAGAAAGGGGAATGAACAATGAGCTTAGAGGGGAAACGAATTGGTTTTGGATTAACAGGATCCCATTGCACATATGATGCAGTTTTTCCAGAAATAGAGAAATTAGTTGAAGTAGGGGCAGAGGTTGTACCGATCGTAACGTTTACTGTTAAAAATACAGAAACGAGATTCGGAAAAGGTGAAGACTGGATTGAAAAAATTGAATCAGTCACAGGAAGAAAGGTAATTGATTCAATCGTTGAGGCAGAGCCACTTGGACCCAAATATCCTTTAGACTGTATGGTCATTTCACCATTAACAGGAAATTCAATGAGCAAATTAGCGAACGCATTAACAGATTCTCCCGTTCTAATGGCCGCAAAGGCAACGATTAGAAATCAAAAACCAGTAGTTTTAGGAATATCAACAAATGATGCACTGGGCTTGAATGGGGTAAATCTTATGAGATTAATGGCAACGAAACATATTTACTTTATTCCATATGGGCAAGATGACCCGATAAAGAAACCCAATTCAATGGTAGCAAGAATGTCCTCCTTACAAGATACAGTTAAAGCTGCACTGGAAGGACGACAACTCCAGCCTGTTATCGTCGAAAGATTTCGGGATGAATAAACTTACGAACCAGGTACAACTAAAGGCGTACCTGGTTCTTATGAATATAGACGTCAGAAAAAATCCTTTACTAAAATAATAGAAAAAAGTATAGCGCCGACCATATATATGATAAAATAAACTTTATCATTGCTTAGATGATAGAATAAGTTATAAGTGAATTTGGAAGGGGAATGTTTATGGCAACAACCGGTTTTCATGTAGCTGTTGTAGGCGCAACAGGTGCAGTTGGACAACAAATGCTTCTTACATTAGAAAAGAGAAACTTTCCAATAAGAAAGCTTACTCTTTTATCTTCCTCAAGATCAGCAGGTACAGTTTTAAAATATAAAGATGAAGATATCGTTGTTCAAGAAGCAAAACCTGATAGTTTTCAAGATGTTGATATCGCCCTTTTAAGTGCCGGCGGAAATATTTCGAAATTATTTGCACCAGAGGCTGTTAAACGTGGTGCTATTGTTATAGATAATACGAGCGCATACCGAATGGACCCTGAGGTTCCGTTAGTAGTTCCGGAGGTAAATGAAGAAGATTTAAAACTACACAATGGTATTATAGCTAATCCTAATTGCTCTACAATTCAAATGGTGGTTGCACTTGAACCTATTCGCAAAGCATATGGATTAGAGAAAGTTATTGTATCCACTTATCAAGCTGTATCCGGAGCGGGAGCCGCAGCAATAGATGAATTGAAAAATCAAACTCGTGCGATTATTGAAGGTGAAACCATTGAACCGAAAATTTTACCGGTCAAAGGTGATAAAAACCACTATCAAATTGCCTTTAATGCGGTTCCACAAATCGATAAGTTTGAAGAAAATGGTTATACATTTGAAGAAATGAAAATGATAAACGAAACGAAGAAAATCATGCATATGCCACAATTAAAGGTAGCGGCTACATGTGTGCGGTTACCTGTAGAAACTGGTCATTCAGAATCTGTGTATTTTGAAATAAACCGTGAGGGAATTGACGTAGAAAATATCCGCACATTATTAGGTGATGCCGATGGTATTATTCTTCAAGATAATCCAAATGAACAATTGTACCCTATGCCTGCATATGCTGTAGGGAAGAAGGATGTATTTGTAGGAAGAATTCGTAAAGATTTAGATGAGGAAAATGGTTTTCATATGTGGGTAGTTTCAGATAATTTATTGAAGGGTGCGGCTTGGAACTCCGTTCAAATTGCTGAAAGCTTAGTGAAACTTGGATTGGTAAAATAAAGTGGCTATTTAATAATTAGTCAGAGTTAAAGTAAAATTTAGAGGTGTTATGATGAAACTGATTGTGCAAAAATTTGGTGGTACATCAGTACGCGATGAAAATAGTCGCTTACATGCATTAAAGCATATAGAAAAAGCATTAGATGACGGCTATAAAGTTGTTGTAGTAGTATCCGCTATGGGGAGAAAAGGCGATCCATATGCAACAGATACATTTTTGTCATTAGTAAACGGTTCAAAAACATGTTTAAATAAACGTGAACAAGATTTACTTCTATCCTGTGGTGAAGTTATATCAAGTTTAGTTTTTTCAAATATGCTACAGGAGAAAGGGATTAAAGCGACGGCATTAACAGGTGCCCAAGCTGGGTTTCGAACAAATTCCGAACATACAAATGCAAAAATTATCAATATGAAGTGTGATCGTTTGCTAAAAGAACTTAAAATGCATGATGTCATCGTAGTTGCTGGTTTTCAAGGTGCCACTGCAAGTGGAGATGTGACGACAATTGGGCGTGGTGGTAGTGATACCTCTGCGGCTGCCCTTGGTGTTGCCTTAAACGCGGAGTGGATTGATATATTTACAGACGTTGATGGAATCATGACAGCGGATCCGAGAATAGCGGAAAAAGCAAGACGCTTGCCGATTGTAACCTACACAGAAGTGTGCAATATGGCCTATCAAGGTGCAAAAGTTATTCATCCACGTGCAGTAGAGATTGCAATGCAAGCAAAAGTGCCTATTAGAATTCGTTCGACGTACTCAGATGATTTAGGCACTTTAGTTACCTCCGTCAATCGGCAAAATAAAGGAACAGATATCATAAGGGAACGTCTTATTACAGGAATAGCTTATGTACCAAAAGTTGCTCAAATCAAAGTTTTAGAAAAGGATGGGCAATACAATTTACAATCTGTAGTATTTAAAGCAATGGCAAGTGAAAAAATTAGCGTAGATTTTATTAATATTTCACCGACTGGGGTTGTGTACACAGTTGCGGAAGAGCTAATTGATCGAGCTGTTATTGTCTTAAAAGATCTTGGCTATAATCCGATTGTTGAAAGAGGATGTGCAAAAGTGTCCGTTGTTGGTGCAGGCATGAATGGTGTGCCGGGAGTTACTTATAAAATCGTATCTGCACTTTCTGAAAAGGGCATTCGCATATTACAATCGGCAGATAGTCATACAACCATATGGGTGTTGGTTAAGGAGCAAGATTTAGTCGAAGCAGTTAATGCCCTTCATGATGTATTTAATCTTCAGGAGGAATTAACGGGAGTAATGAAATAAAGGAGTGAGTTGGATGGCTCATTTTGGTCGGGTTGCCACCGCTATGGTTACACCTTTCGATAAGAAAGGAAATATTGATTTCCAAAAAACTAGTCAATTAATTGAATACTTAATAGATAACGGTACAGATTCATTAGTTGTAGCTGGAACAACTGGAGAATCCCCAACTTTAACAACGGAAGAAAAATTAGCTCTCTTTCGTTTTGTTGTTAAAACAGTTAATGGGAGAATCCCGGTCATCGCAGGAACAGGAAGTAATAATACGTATGCTTCCATTGAATTAACAAAAAAAGCTGAGGAAATCGGTGTAGATGCTATTATGATTGTTGCACCATATTACAATAAACCAAATCAGGAAGGGATTTATCAACACTTTAAAACGATAGCAGAATCTACTTCCCTACCAGTTATGGTTTATAATATTCCCGGGCGGTCTGTTATTAATATTGAACCTAGCACGATTATTAAACTTTCGCAGATACCGAATATCATTGCTGTTAAAGAGGCGAGTGGAAGTTTAGATGCTATGACTGAAATCATTGCTAATACGGATGAAAATTTCGAATTATATAGCGGAGATGATGGGATAACATTACCAGTATTATCAATTGGCGGGCAAGGAATTGTATCTGTTGCATCACACGTGATTGGAAATGAAATGCAAGAAATGATTCAGTCCTTTTTAGATGGGTCCATTGAAAAAGCAGCAAAAATGCACCAAAAGCTTTTACCGATTATGAAAGGATTGTTTCAAGCGCCAAGCCCTGTACCAGTGAAAACGGCACTTCAACTTAAAGGATTGGATGTTGGTTCAGTACGTCTTCCGCTAGTACCATTAACGGAAAATGAACGACTTGAATTAACTAATTTACTAAAAAATTAATAAATGAAAAGGACTGATAAAAAAATCAGTCCTTTTTTTAATGCTTTTGTCCAAATTTCTGAAAATAATGGTAATATATATACATATACTTTTGTAGAGGAAGATAGTAGTGCAGCAGGCTTTTATTTACATATTTGCTTATTTCATCGGGCAATTATTATTTGCTCATATTATAGGAGTACTTTTCTATCGCAAAAATGTATTTCATTTAGGGAGTGGAAATCCGGGTGCAAGGAATGCTGGACGCTCATTTGGAAAATGGGGATTTCTACTTGTTCTGATTGGAGATATGCTTAAGGCATTTTTAGTATGTTTGTTAGCCGATAGAGCAGGTATAGGAATTATTGGACAATCTATCGCATTAATTCTTGTATTATTAGGGCATATGTACCCAGTAATCTATAAATTTAAGGGAGGGAAAGGAGTAGCTTCCTATATCGGGGGATTATTATATATTTCTCCTTTCTCAACTTTTAGTTTTATTGGTGTGTTTATCATATTGTTTCTTATTTATCGCTCATTTACGAAATCTGGTCTTATAGCAATCATGACGACACCAATTTTCTTATATTTGTATGAACGTAATTTATGGGTAAGTATTGCTATTACCATAATTGCAATCATCATTATATTAAGACATACAGATAAAAAAGTAATTGTGGGGGATGAACAATGAGTTATATTGTTAAGATGGCACGGGAAAAAGAAGAAGTTGATCAAATATTGAATTTAAACTATGAGACTTTTGTTGAAGAAATTCCACAACATCAAATAAACGATAAGAGAAAGCTTTTAGACCGTTTTCATGAAGAAAATGAATACATCATCTGTAAGGAAAATTCTGAAGTAATTGGAATGTTGGCCTTACGGGATACTCGTCCTTTTTCACTTGATGAAAAACTAGGTTCAATTGAAAGTCACTTAAATATTAGCTTTTCTAAACCTTGTGAAGTTCGTTTATTAGCCGTAAAGAAGCACTATCGAAATGGAAGGGTATTTGCAGCTTTAACAGGGGGATTGATTCGTTATTGTTTACAACGCGGCTATGATATTGCTTTTATTTCCGGGACAACAAGACAAAGTAAATTATACCGTCACTTAGGTTTTGAATCCTTTGCCTATTTAGTTGGATCAGAAGATGCGTTGTTTCAGCCAATGTATTTAACTAAAAAAACGTATATGAAAAACAAAAATTTACACGCATTCACACAAATTTCTTCTTATTTACCCGGACCGGTAACCATTGATGATGAAGTGAAAGCCGCCTTTGATGATCAACCAGTTTGGCATCGTTCTGAAGAACACTCTTCTATTGTTCACTCGGTAAATAAGAAATTAACAGCATTGACTAATGCTCAAAATGTTGTCGTACTAACTGGCTCAGGAACATTAAGTAATGATGCTGTAGCTGCTCATTTATCGGGATTAGGGACAAATGGGGTAATTATATCAAATGGTGAATTTGGAGAGCGATTAGTCGATCATGCTAAACGATTCCAACTACAATTTGATCATTTATCCTATCGATGGGGAGAGAAATTTGATCTTTATAAAATTGAAGAGCAGTTATCGAAAAAGAATTATGATTGGCTATGGTTTGTTCACTGCGAAACTTCTACAGGAATGGTGAATGATTATTTTTCTTTAGAAAGGCTATGTAGGAATTATTCAATCAAACTATGTGTTGATGCCATTAGTTCAATCGGAGCGGTGCCGTTAAATTTTGATTCTATTTATTTGGCTACTGGTGTATCGGGGAAAGCAATTGGAAGCTATACAGGGTTATCATTTGTGTTTTTTAATAGGCTTGAGGACACAAATTACCACGTTCCTCGTTATTTAGATATAAAGTATTATCAAAATAGTAACGGGATACCGTTCTCGCAAAATTCAAATTTATTTTTAGCGCTTAATACTGCACTTAATAAGTTTTCTAAAACGGACTTTTATAATGAGAGACGTTCCGTTTATTTTCAAGCATGTGAATTATTTAAGGAAAAGGGATTTACGTTTGTCATTGAAGAGCAAATTTCATCTCCTTGTGTGATTACGATCAAATTGCCAAAAGAGCTTTCATCACTTGCATTTGGCGAGGATTTATATTTAAATGGATTTTTAGTACATTACCGGAATCGATATTTAGTTGAAAAAAATTGGCTGCAAATTGCATTAATGAATTTTGACAGTGATTTTAAAAAAATTAACATGTTAAGCAATACGATGGAACTTCTTTTAAATGATCAATTACAGTTAATTTAAGGAATTTGTCACACCTTTCAGCTTTGCTGGGAGGTGTAGTTTTTAGTAAAAAGTTTTGAGGGATATTAAAAATTTCATAAAAACAAATAATCGTTAATATTTAAAAATTAAATTATAGATTGATGTGTAAATTCGATTTCGATTATAATGGCTATAACTGATTTAGTTCGGAAATTCATCCTAGGAGGAACAAAGTTTTGAAAAAGAGAAAAAATGAAACGATAAAAATAATACCGCTTGGAGGAGTAGGTGAAATTGGGAAAAATATGTATGTACTAGACATCGATGACGATATTTTTGTTATAGATGCGGGATTAATGTTTCCTGAGAATGAAATGCTAGGTATCGATATCGTTATACCTGATATTACATATTTGGAAAATAATAAGGAGCGTATCAAAGGTATTTTCCTTACACACGGACATGAAGATGCAATAGGTGCTTTACCATATATTTTAATGAAAATTAATGTACCTGTCTATGGAACAAAATTAACCATTGCATTAGCAAAAGAGAAATTAAAAGAAATAAAAGTAAAAAGACAGGTTGAATTTGTTATCATTCATTCCGATTCTTTATTACAATTTGAAACAGCTGATATTAGTTTTTTTAAGACAACGCACAGTATTGCAGATTCAGTCGGGATCTGTATTCATACGTCTGAGGGGAATATTGTTCATACCGGTGATTTTAAATTTGATCAAGGTGTGCAAGGTGCATATCGTGCGGAGATAGGCAAAATGGCGCAAATTGGTGAACAAGGTGTTCTCTGTCTTTTATCCGATAGTACCGAGGCTGAACACCCGGGGTTTAATATATCAGAAACATTAGTTGCTACCGAAATGTCAAATGCTTTTCACTCGGCAAAAGGTAGGATTGTATTAGCTTGTTTTGCGTCAAATCTACTTCGTATTCAACAAGTTTTTGATGCAGCATTTGAGAATGGAAGAAAAGTGGCACTTGTTGGAAAAAGCTTAGAAAGAATAAACGATATTGCATTTAAACTTGGCTATTTGCATGTGAAAGCGGAAGACCTAATTATCCCTGTCCAAGATATAGAAAAATATGATGACGATAAAATCGTTGTTTTAGCTACAGGTAATCAAGGAGAGCCATTTGCAGTTTTACAAAAAATGGCCAAGCGTAATCACAAACATATTAATATTAAACAAGGGGATACGGTTATTATTACAGCAAGTCCTTCTCCGGGTTTAGAGTTATTTATGTCCAAAACAATCGATATGTTGTATCGTGCAGGTGCAACTGTTCTATCCGGTTCAAATAAAGTGCATGTAACTGGACATGGACTGCAAGAAGATTTGAAATTAATGTTAAATTTAATCAAACCAAAATATTTTATTCCGGTTCAAGGTGAATACCGGATGTTAATTGCCCATGGTAAGCTTGCTGCACAAGTTGGAATTACGAGAGACCGCATATTCATTCCGGAAAAAGGAGAAGTTCTTGAATATAAAAATGGGAAAATGAGTGTTGGAGGAAGGGTTCCTTCAGGAAATGTATTAATCGATGGAATTGGTGTTGGTGATGTCGGAAATATCGTATTACGTGACCGTAGACTATTATCTCAAGACGGAATCCTCATTGTTGTTGTTACATTAAATAAGACGAAAAAAATGATTGCTTCAGGTCCGGAAATTATTTCACGCGGGTTTGTATATGTAAGAGAATCCGAACAATTAATGGGTGAATCAACAAAACTAGTTCGTGATATCGTTGAAAAAAATATGTCTAAAGATGCCTTTGATTGGTCCAGCATTAAACAAGAAATTCGCGATCAATTAAATTACTACCTATATGACAAAACAAAGCGCAGACCAATGATTCTGCCGATTATTATGGAAGTTTAATAAAGAATTAAAATTATCAGGTGATTATTGTCACCTGGTTTTTTTATGAATGAAAAATGAATGTCAGCAAATACTATAGTTTAATGAAATATTTGTCAATGATAAAGGAGTTTTGAGATGGAAAAAGATATTAGGATGGAACAACCATCCCCAGAAAAACAGGATGAAAATAAGGATAAATCGGCATTAGTAGATAAGATTCAACAACTTGGACAAACGAATGTTCCGCAACTTTCACAAGACACCAATATTCATTGCTTAACAATTGTTGGTCAAATTGAGGGTCATATGCAGTTACCGCCACAAAATAAAACAACTAAATATGAACATGTGATTCCGCAAATTGTAGCAATCGAACAAAATCCAAAAATTGAAGGTCTTCTAGTTATTTTAAATACGGTTGGTGGTGATGTTGAAGCTGGTTTGGCTATATCGGAAATGCTCGCCTCCTTATCAAAGCCAACTGTATCTATTGTATTAGGAGGAGGCCATTCAATCGGCGTACCGATAGCCGTCTCTTGTGATTACTCATTTATTGCCGGAACTGCGACAATGACGATCCATCCAATTAGACTAACAGGCCTTGTCATTGGAGTTCCTCAAACATTTGAATACCTTGACAAAATGCAAGAAAGAGTAATAAATTTTGTTACCAAACATTCAAATATTAATGAAGATGTTTTTAAAGAATTGATGTTTGCAAAAGGAAATTTAACGAGAGATATTGGAACGAATGTAGTAGGAATCGATGCGGTAAAAACGGGATTAATCAATGAGGTCGGTGGCGTTGGGGAAGCAATGAAAAAGCTAAATGAATTAATTGATTTGAATAAATCTCAAAACAGTACTGAAGGTATGATTCAATGATTCTTTATACGACAACACCACATGAATTGATTTTTCCATGTGATCAAACTGCATTTGAAAACTATAAAACGATTTCCTATCAAGGTGTGCCGATAGTCGTTGAACAAACAGAAAATCATTATCGAATCGTGCAAGTTTTGAGCAGTAATCCAAATGATTTTATGAAAGATGAATTGGCACCGGGACAACTAATTTCGTTCATATAATTTGCTAGAATTTCCCCTACCAAAGTAGCTTATGCTATAATAAGGAAAAATGAAAGCAGCCACGACTGGCTGCTTTCTTATATAATTTAAGGTTTTGTGAGGGTGAAATAGATGGCGAAAAGGAAAAGGCGGAGTAAAAAATCACAGCAAATAAAAACGAATATCCGTTTTGAATTGATTGGTATCATTTTAATAGCGCTTAGTTTAATTTCAATCATAAAGCTTGGAGCTGTTGGTAAATCCCTTGTATATTTTTTTCGCTTTTTTCTTGGTGAATGGTACATGGTCGCTTTAGTTTGTATGATTTTTCTTGCAGTTTATTTAATGGTTAGAAGAGATTGGCCATTCTTTTATAGTCGCAGGCTATGGGGTGTATATGTGGCGATGATAAGTTTACTCCTCTTAAGCCATGTGAAATTATTTGAACAATTAACAAGGTCAGGACATATTAAAAATCCAAGTGTTATTAAAAATACTTGGGATTTGTTTTGGCAAGAGATTAAGGGCGAGACGTCAACACCTGATCTCGGAGGTGGAATGATTGGTGCTGTTTTTTTCGCTGTTTCCCATTTTTTATTTGACTCATTAGGAACGAAAATACTCTCCATTGTTTTACTTGTTATTGGATTTGTTTTAATTACCGGTAAATCGGTTGGGGTATTATTCGAAAAAATTGGTCATCGCACAAAAGAATTTGCCGGTCAGCAATGGGAAGCATCTAAAAAGGAGTTACATGAATGGAAGGCGGAAAGAAAAGAAAGAAAAGAGCAAAAAGAACAAAAGCCTTTCGTAGATATACATAATCACGAGGAAAAACAATCTATGACTCCTGATCATGATAATGAAATCAAGCCAATCATCTCAAGTTTTACTGAAAGAGCATTTCCATTAGTTGAAGAGGAAAAAATAAAACAAGATTTATCTAAAAACGAAGCTATTCAAAAGAAAACGAATGAAGAGATAGTTGAAGATGATATTACTCCTAACATAACTTTTACAGAAGTAGAAAACGAGGATTATCAATTACCGGCAATAACTTTATTAAAAAGACCGAAAGCAACGGATCAAAGCAAAGAATATCATTTAATTCATGCGAATGCTGCAAAGCTTGAACGAACTTTTCAAAGCTTTGGGGTGAAAGCACGGGTGACCCAAGTGCATTTAGGGCCTGCAGTTACAAAATACGAAGTACACCCCGATGTCGGGGTAAAAGTAAGCAAAATAGTTAGTTTAAGCGATGATATCGCCTTAGCTTTAGCTGCAAAAGATATCCGGATGGAAGCGCCGATTCCTGGTAAATCAGCAATAGGGATAGAAGTTCCAAATTCAGAAGTAGCTGTCGTATCTTTACGTGAAGTATTGGAAGCGAAAGAGTTAGATAATCCGGAATCAAAGTTGCAAATTGGCTTAGGCAGAGATATTACCGGGGAGGCGGTCCTTGCCGAATTAAATAAAATGCCGCATCTCCTTGTTGCCGGTGCTACAGGAAGTGGAAAAAGTGTATGTATTAATGGAATCATCACAAGCATTTTAATGAGGGCAAAACCACATGAAGTTAAGTTAATGATGATCGATCCTAAGATGGTTGAATTAAATGTTTATAACGGTGTTCCACATTTGTTAGCTCCCGTTGTAACCGATGCAAAAAAAGCATCACAAGCCTTAAAAAAAGTAGTTAGTGAAATGGAAAGAAGATATGAATTATTTTCCCATACAGGGACACGAAATATCGAAGGCTATAATGATCATGTGAAGCGCCATAATGTTGAAACTGGTGAAAAACAACCGTTATTACCGTATATAGTAGTGATTGTGGACGAGCTTGCAGATTTAATGATGGTAGCCTCAAATGATGTGGAAGATTCAATTACACGATTAGCGCAAATGGCACGTGCTGCAGGAATCCATTTAATTATTGCTACACAAAGACCTTCAGTTGATGTTATTACAGGTGTTATTAAAGCAAATATTCCATCAAGAATTGCCTTTGCCGTTTCTTCGGCGACTGACTCTCGTACGATTCTTGATATGGGCGGGGCGGAGAAATTATTGGGGAGGGGGGACATGCTCTTCCTACCTGTTGGTGCCTCAAAACCGGTGCGTGTCCAAGGAGCTTTTTTATCAGATGATGAAGTTGAAGAAGTCGTTGATTTTGTCATATCTCAACAAAAAGCCCAATATCAAGAAGAAATGATTCCTGATGATACACCGGAAGTGGTTGAAACTGTCGATGACGAATTATATGATGATGCCGTTCAATTAATAGCTGAGATGCAAACTGCTTCGGTATCCATGTTACAAAGACGATTTAGAATTGGGTATACAAGAGCAGCTAGATTAATTGACGAGATGGAAGTTAGAGGAGTAGTGGGACCGTATGAAGGTAGCAAGCCACGTACGGTCCTAGTCCCTAAACCATCCGAAGAACAAAGTTCATAGTTATTTGCAAGCGGAAATAAATGATTTTCCGCTTGTTTTATTGTCTGAGTATAAACAATTTTTCCTTTAAGTCGCTTTTTTTCGACAAAACGAAAAATTTGTATTTATACTAATCGAAAAAAATGTTATAGTATTTTCGATTAGTAGGAATAATTGATCAGAGGTCTGATGTCTTAAGAAAGTTTGGTGGGTTCATTATGTTAATTAAAACAGATAGCCGACATTTATATCTGCAGGTAATTGATCGTCTAAAAAAAGACATCGAAGCAGGAATTTATAAGGAAAAAGAGAAACTGCCATCTGAATTTGATTTAGCAAAACAACTTGGTGTCAGTCGTGCAACATTGCGCGAGGCTCTCCGGATATTAGAAGAGGAGAATGTGATTACTCGCCGACATGGTGTCGGTACATTTGTTAATCCTAAGCCTATTTTCACTTCAGGAATCGAACAATTGTATAGTGTGACCGACATGATTAAACAAGGTGGAATGGAACCGGGAACCATTTTCTTAAGTTCAAAGACCCAAGTACCATCAGAGGAAGATATTCATCGTTTTTCATGCAATGAGGAAGAGGAGATTGCGGTTATTGAAAGAGTACGAACTGCCAATGGGAATCCAGTCGTCTATTGTATTGACAAAATTCCTAATAATCTTTTTCCTTGGGAGTTTTCATACAATGATGGCTCCATCTTTGATATTTTAGAACAAAAAAATGGTAAGAAGATCACACATGCCGTAACTCAAATAGAACCAATCGGGTATCACGATAAGGTATCCCAAATTTTGGAGTGTGATCCGGAAACTGCTTTATTAGTTCTAAAACAACTTCATTACAATGAAAATGATGAACCAGTTCTATACTCTGTGAATTATTTTAAAGCGGATAGTTTTAGTTTTCATGTAGTTAGAAAACGGATCTAGCTTTATTCTATTATTCTACTAAATCAAAATTATAGGGGGTTCAAAAAGTGAAAAAGCGTAAAATTGGATTCGCTCTCTCACTAGTATTAGCTGCAGGAACATTATTAGGAGCTTGCGGTACAAGTGACAAAGAAGGTACGTCAGGGAAAAATGACAAAAATGACAACTTCACTGTTGCATTAGTAACCGATGTTGGTGGTGTTGATGATAAATCATTTAACCAATCAGCATGGGAAGGTCTAAAAAAATTTGGGGAAGACAACGGGTTAAAAAAAGGTACGAAAGGTTTCGATTACTTCCAATCAAAATCTGATGCAGATTACAAAACAAATCTTAATACAGCAGTTCGTAACGGCTTCGACTTAACTTATGGTATTGGTTATAAGTTAAAACCTGCAATTGAAGAAATTGCCGGTCAACGTAAAAATAGTCACTTCGCTATTGTTGATGACGTTATTAAAGATAAAAAGAATGTTGTAAGTATTACATTTAAAGAGCATGAAGGATCATTTCTTGTTGGTGTAGTAGCTGGATTAACTACTAAAACAAACAAAGTTGGTTTCATTGGTGGAACCGATAGTGACTTAATTAATAAATTTGCTGCCGGTTTTCAAGCTGGCGTGAAGGCGGTTAATCCTAAAGCTGATATCAAAATCGATTTTGCGGGTGCATTTGACAAAGCAGACAAAGGGCAATCAATGGCATCAGCAATGTACAATTCCGGTGTTGATATTATTTATCATGCAGCTGGTGGAACAGGTAACGGTGTGTTCACAGAAGCTAAAAACATTAAACAAAAAGATCCTAATAAAAATGTATGGGTAATCGGTGTTGACCGTGACCAGGTTGATGAAGGTAAAGTTTCTGTAAATGGTAAAGATTACAATGTAACACTCACTTCCATGATCAAGCGTGTAGATTTGGCTGTTCAAGATTTGTCTAATAAAGCTAAAGACGGCAAATTCCCAGGTGGAGAACAAATTGAATACGGCCTAAATGAAGATGCTGTAGGCATTTCTCCATCAAAAGACAATGTATCGGAAGATGTGCTAAAAGCAGTAGATGAGTGGAAACAAAAAATTATTAAAGGTGAAGTAAAAGTACCATTAAAACCGACGAAATAATTTCTTATGTGGGATTGATGCATCGCTTCAATCCCACAAATAAGTTTTAACTGAAGAGTAAAAGTCTACCATTTTTACTTTTCATTTAGAACTTTGTTTTGAGTATTCCGATACAAAATTATTTAGATAAACGAAGGTTTTGCGAGGAGTGGATAGGGTGGAATTTGTCATTGAAATGCTAGGTATTCGCAAAGAATTTCCAGGTATTGTTGCTAATGATAATATTACTTTGCAAGTGAGAAAAGGCGAGATTCACGCGCTGCTTGGAGAAAACGGTGCCGGAAAATCGACTCTTATGAATGTTCTCTTTGGTTTATATCAACCGGAAAAAGGAGAAATTCGTGTTAATGGAAAGTCAGTAAAAATAACCAATCCTAATATTGCTAATGATTTAGGGATTGGTATGGTTCATCAGCATTTTATGTTAGTCGATACGTTTACTGTCACTGAAAATATTATTCTAGGAAAAGAGCCAAAATCCGGGGGAACAATCGATATTAAAAAAGCGGAGAAAGAGGTTCAGGAGATTTCGCAAAGATATGGACTAGCTGTTAACCCGAAAGCGAAAATAGCTGATATTTCAGTAGGAATGCAACAAAGAGTTGAAATATTAAAAACATTATATCGTGGTGCGGAAATTATTATTTTTGACGAGCCAACTGCGGTTTTAACACCACAAGAGATTACTGAACTCATACAAATTATGAAAACGTTAATCAAAGAAGGCAAATCTATCATTTTAATTACTCATAAGTTAAAAGAAATTATGGAAGTTTGTGATCAAGTAACGGTTATTCGTAAAGGAAAAGGAATTGGAACAGTATCAGTTAAGGAAACAAATCCGAACGAACTCGCTAACTTAATGGTTGGACGTGAGGTTGTTTTTAAAACTGTAAAAAAAGAAGCAAGTCCAAAAGAAAATGTACTTGAAATAAAAGATTTAGTCGTCAAAGATACAAGAGGGATTGAATCGATAAAAAGTTTAAATCTTAATGTACGAGCGGGTGAGATCGTCGGTATTGCCGGTGTAGATGGGAATGGACAAACGGAACTAATTGAAGCCATTACGGGATTAAGAAAATCAGAAAGTGGATCAATTAAATTAAATGGAAAAGAAGTACGAAACTTAAAGCCGAGGAAGATTACGGAAGCTGGTGTGGGACATATTCCGGAAGATCGTCATAAACATGGACTAGTACTCGATTTTCCGATCGGCGAAAATATCGTTTTACAAACGTACTATCAAAAGCCCTATTCAAAAGGGGGGATATTAAATTTTAAACAAATATACAACAAGGCATCGAAAATTATCCAAGAATTCGATGTTCGTACGCCTAGTGAATATACTTTAGCACGTTCATTATCGGGTGGAAACCAACAAAAAGCAATCATTGGGCGTGAAGTGGATCGGAATCCTGATCTATTAATTGCCGCACAACCGACTAGAGGTTTAGACGTAGGAGCGATTGAGTTTATTCATAAACGTTTAATTGAACAGCGCGATAATGGAAAGGCAGTGTTATTAATTTCCTTTGAACTAGATGAGATCTTAAATGTAAGTGATCGGGTAGCGGTAATTTATGAAGGGAAAATTGTAGCAGTTGTCGATCCAAAAGTAACAACAGAGCAAGAACTTGGATTGTTAATGGCAGGTTCTAAAGGCCGGGAAGAAGGTGAAAAAACAAATGTCTAATCGATTAGTGAATATATTGATACCTGTTGTATCAGTAATATTAGGTTTAATTGCCGGGGCTATCATTATGCTTATAAGTGGATACAACCCAATTAATGGTTACCTGTCATTATGGAACGGTGCTTTCGGGGATTCTTTCTATATTGGTGAAACATTAAGACAGGTGACACCGTATATTTTTGCTGGACTTGCAGTTGCTTTTGCATTTCGAACCGGGCTATTTAATATCGGTGTAGAAGGGCAAATGTTAATGGGGTGGATCGTATCAGTTTGGGTTGGATTAGCTTTTGATCTGCCAAAAATCATTCATTTACCACTTGCGATTATTGCTGCAGCTATAGCAGGGGCGATTTGGGGATTTATTCCCGGACTTTTAAAGGCTAAATTTCGTGTTCACGAAGTAATTGTAACAATTATGATGAATTATATTGCACTACATGTTTCAAACTATATCATTCGTAATGTTTTATCAGATCAATCTGATACAACGAAGGAAATTCCAAATTCAGCTTCATTAAAATCAGATTTCTTTCAAAGCATTACAGATTACTCGAGTCTCCATAATGGGATTTATCTTGCAATTATTGCTGCTATTATTATGTGGTTTTTACTTGAGAAAACAACAAAAGGTTATGAACTTAAATCGGTCGGATTTAACCAGCATGCATCACAATATGCGGGTATGAATGTAAATAAAAATATTATTTATTCAATGATTATTTCCGGTGTATTTGCCGGACTTGCCGGAGCGATGCAAGGTTTGGGTACATTTGGTTTTGCTTTCTTACAATCAAGTTTTTCCGGCGTAGGTTTCGATGGAATTGCTGTGGCACTTCTCGGTGGAAATACAGCATTGGGAGTAGTTATTGCTTCTATTTTATTCGGTGGTTTAAGGGTAGGTTCATTGAATATGCCAATTGAAGCGAATGTTCCGAATGAGCTTGTAGAAATCGTCATTGCATTGATAATTTTCTTTGTTGCTTCAAGTTATATGATTAAATGGATCATTACACGTTTTAAAAGGGAGGTGAAATAAGTGGATTTAATGACAGCACTTGAAATAATAGTATCTTCTTCTCTCTTAGTAGCTGCTCCACTTATCTTCACTGCATTAGGCGGCGTTTTCTCCGAACGTGCAGGTGTTGTTAATATTGGTTTGGAAGGGCTTATGATTATCGGTGCATTTAGTGCCATCGTCTTTAATTTAACATTTGCTGATACTTTCGGGGCAGCAACTCCATGGATTGCGTTAATTGTAGCGATGATTGTTGGAGTAATTTTATCATTACTCCATGCAGTTGCATCTATAACATTTAGAGCTGATCAGACTGTTAGTGGTGTTGCAATTAACTTTTTTGCATTAGGTCTTTCATTATTTTTAGTGAAAAAATGGTACAGTAAAGGTCAAACTGATTTTATTAAAGAAAATTTCCGTAAAATTGATATTCCAGTTTTAAAGGATATTCCAATCGTTGGAGATCTTTTCTTTAGTAATGTAACGTATGCATCCTATCTTGCTATTATTCTTGCATTTGTTGTCTGGTTTATCATATTTAAAACACCATTTGGTTTACGCCTTCGTTCGGTTGGAGAACACCCGGCTGCGGCAGATACAATGGGGATAAATGTGACGAAAATGCGTTATATCGGTGTCATGTTATCCGGTGTATTTGGTGGTCTTGGTGGTGCGGTATATGCCCAAACGATTACTTTAGATTTTAGTCATTCGACGATCACTGGACAAGGTTTTATGGCTTTAGCCGCTATGATCTTCGGTAAATGGCATCCGCTTGGTGCAATGGGGGCTGCATTGTTCTTTGGCTTTGCACAAAGTTTAAGTATTGTTGGAGGGGATATTCCGTTCCTCAAAGATATTCCAAGTGTATATTTGTTAATTGCTCCATATGTACTAACCATTTTAGCTTTAGCAGGATTTATCGGCCGTGCAGATGCCCCTAAAGCAAGTGGTCTTCCATATATTAAAGGTCAAAGATAAATTTTTGAGAGAGCCCAGAAATGTTTCTGGGTTTTTTTATAAGGTAAATACTTGTAGGACATTATCTTTAACATGTATAGTAAGAATAACTTCATAACAAAATAGTATTAGAAAGTAAAAGGAGGATTGGCTATGGCTGTTGCTAACGAGCAAATAATTAAGAAAAATGGTTATACATTACATATCGTGAAAACAAATAAATATAAAACGAATACACTTGTTTGGAAAATGAAGGCACCATTAACGGAAGAAACGGTAACACTTCGAGCATTATTACCAAATGTATTACAAAGTAGCACAAAGCAATATCCAACAACTACCGCACTACGAACCTATCTAGATGATTTATATGGTGCTGGATTTTTTGTTGATTTAGCAAAAAAAGGCGAATATCATATTATGTCTTTTTCAATAGATATTGCTAATGAGAAGTTCCTCAAAGATCCTACACCTTTGCTTCAAAAGGGAATCAATTTCTTGTCGGAAGTAATATTAAACCCGAATGTTGAAAATGAATCGTTCCATCCTCAAACCGTTGAAAAAGAAAAAAGAACATTAAAACAGAGAATCCAATCTATATATGATGATAAAATGCGTTATTCCAGCGTCCGGTTAGTGGAAGAAATGTGTAAAGATGAAGCTTATGCCTTTGATGCAAATGGGGTGAGTGAAAAAGTGGATGAAATCACTCCAAAAAGATTATATGACTATTACCAAAAAGCTATCAATGAGGATGAATTGCACTTATACATTATTGGTGATGTGGATGAAAAAGAAGTGGAAGTATTTTGTGAAAATCTACAATTTAAGGATCGCTCACCACTTAAATTAGAAAACAGGAATAGCGTTCAAATTGATAAAGTAAAAGAAATTAAAGAAAAACAAGATGTTAAACAAGGGAAATTAAATATTGGCTATCGAACAAACATTCAATTTGGTGATGAAGATTACTTTGCCTTACAAGTTTTTAACGGAATCTTCGGTGGTTTTTCACATTCAAAATTATTTATAAATGTTCGTGAAAAAGCCAGTTTAGCGTATTATGCAGCAAGTCGACTTGAAAGTCATAAAGGTTTATTAATGGTAATGAGTGGAATTGAAGCGAAAAATTATGATCAAGCAATTAGAATCATTCGTGAACAAATGGAAGCAATGAAGAATGGTGATTTTACCGATCAAGAAATAGAGCAAACGAAAGCAGTAATTAATAATCAGCTTTTGGAAACAACGGATACATCAAGAGGTTTGGTAGAGATACTTTATCATAATGTAATTGGTCATCAAAACTTAACTGTGGATGATTGGATAGCAGGAGTGAACAATGCTACGAAAGAAGATATTACAAAAGTAGCTGAAAAGATTGAATTGGATACAATCTATTTCTTAACAGGAATGGAGGGAAATGAATCATGAAAAAAATTGAATTTGAACAATTAAAAGAAACGCTTTATTATGAAAAAATGGAAAATGGTCTAAATGTTTATCTTTTACCTAAAGAAGGTTTTAGTAAAACATTTGCTACATTCACGACAAAATACGGTTCTATCGACAATGATTTTGTCCCATTAGATTCGCATGAATTCAAACGAGTACCTGATGGCATTGCCCATTTCTTAGAACATAAATTATTTGAAAAAGAAGATGGCGACGTATTCCAGCAATTTAGTAAGCAAGGAGCATCAGCCAATGCGTTCACTACTTTCAATCGAACAGCATATTTGTTTTCTAGCACATCCAATGTCGAAAAAAATTTAGAAACGCTAATCGATATGGTACAAAGCCCTTATTTTACTGAGAAAACAGTAGAAAAAGAAAAAGGGATAATTGGCCAAGAAATTACAATGTATGATGATAATCCGGATTGGCGCTTATATTTTGGCGTTATCGAAAATATGTATCATAATCATCCAGTTAAAATAGATATCGCAGGAACAATTGAGTCTATCACCCCTATTACAGATAAACTATTGTATGAGTGCTATCACACTTTTTACCATCCAAGCAATATGCTTATCTTTGTTGTCGGACCAATTGATCCAGATCAAATCATGACAATGATTCGTGACAATCAAAAGAAAAAGAATTATAAGGATATGTCTGAAATTAAGCGTCGTTTTGAAAATGAACCGCCGCAAGTAGCTGAGAAAAAACGAGTATTAAAAATGAATGTGCAAACGCCTAAATGTTTAGTTGGTGTTAAAGCGTTAGATGTTAATCAAAGTGGCGATGAAATGTTAAAAAATGAATTAACAATTAATATCTTACTTGATATTCTTTTCGGCAAAAGTTCTGCAAATTATTTTGATCTGTACAATGAAGGATTAATCGACGAAACATTCTCCTTTGATTACACACAAGAAGAAGGATTTGGTTTTTCGATGGTAGGAGGAGATACAGAAAAACCAGATGTTTTAGCTGACAAGTTGCAAAAAATAATGTTAGATGCTAAAAATGGTCAACATATTAGTGAGAAGGCACTTGAAAGAACGAAGAAAAAGAAAATAGGCGGATTTTTAAGGCAGCTAAACTCTCCGGATTTTATCGCCAATCAATTTACAAGATATGCGTTTAATGAAATGAATCTATTTGATGTTGTACCAACATTAGAAAAAATTACATTTGCAGACTTGCAAAATGCTGCAGAACAGTTCTTTAAAGAAGAGCGCTTTACGGTGTGTCAAGTTGTCCCAAATAAATAAACCGATTTTTGGTAAAAACTCGGATATTCCGAGTTTTTCTTTTTCAACGTTATGTGAATTAGGAGAGGAAAAATGAAAAAATTCGTATTAGTAACTGGTGCAAGCGGGGGAATAGGGAAAGCAACGGCCATTGAATTGGCGAAAAAGGGGTGGAATTTATATTTACACTACAATCGAAATACAGTGGCAATAAAGCAATTATTAAATGAACTCGAGCCATATAATGTGGAACTAATCCCCATTCAAGCAGATCTTTCAACTGATGAAGGAATTGAAAAACTTATAAATAATATATTTCACATTCATGCCATTTGCTATGTCAGCGGAATTTCCTATTATGGATTATTTATTGATACGACCGATGATATTCTTGAGAAAATGTGGAAAGTACATGTATTTGCACCTATGAAAATTATTAAAGATCTATTACCAAAATTAATGAGAAATTCATCCTCCCAAATCGTATTGGTCAGTTCGATATGGGGCCAAACAGGTGCATCATGTGAAGTTGCTTATTCGACTGTTAAAGGAGCTCAGCTTGCTTTTGTAAAAGCTTTAAGTAAAGAAGTAGCTCGTAATGGAGTACGCATCAATGCGGTTGCACCTGGTGCTGTTGACACGAACATGCTTGCTATGTTTTCAAAAGAAGAACAACAGGAGCTTAAAGATGAAATTCCGATTGGACGATTAGCTTGTCCTGATGAAGTGGCTAGTGTTAATTCCTTCTTACTTTCAGAAAAATCATCATATATAACCGGACAAGTTTTGTCCGTTAACGGTGGCTGGTACACATAAAAAATTATGTATAAAATAAACCCCCTTGAGAGAAAATAATTTGGAACTTACTATTAAGGAGGTTTGAACAATGTCAGTATTAGACAACTGGAACCAATGGAAAGATTTTCTTGGTGATCGATTAAACCAAGCTAAACAACAAGGAATGTCTCAAGAAACAATTAATCAATTGGCTGAACAAGTAGGGGATTATCTTTCACAACAAGTTGATCCTAAAAATGAGCAACAAAGAGTACTTTCTGACCTATGGTCTGTTGCTTCTCAAGAAGAACAGCAAGCAATTGCTAACGTAATGGTAAAGCTTGTTCAAAATAATGGCACACACTAATAGAATCAGAACAACATGAGGGGAAATAACCCCTCTTTTTTTATATATAAAACCGAATATAATTATATATATTGATTGAAGAAAATAACGACTGTCTAGTTATATATAATTGTTTTCAATTTTTCATTTCTTACATAATAGGCTACTTTTTCCTTTCATCTTATAGTAAAATCATTTATCATATAAGCTAGATGATTTAAAAAGATTGGTGGGGGTTTATATGGATCGTAAAGAATGGTATTTAGAATATGAAATTCAAATAAACCGACCAGGGTTATTAGGTGATATTTCATCCTTATTAGGTATGCTTTCTATAAATATTATTAGTATTAATGGCGTAGATGATGGAAGACGAGGTCTTTTGTTATTAGTGAAGAATGAAGAACAAATCGAAAGATTAGAATCAATCTTAGCGACTATGGAAACAATTAAAGTAACAAAATTACGCGAACCAAAATTACGTGACAAATTAGCTGTCAGACATGGGCGCTATATTCAAAGAGATGCTGATGATAAAAAAACCTTTCGTTTTATTCGCGATGAATTAGGATTACTTGTTGATTTTATGGCCGAGTTGTTTAAACAAGAAGGTCATAAATTGATAGGAATCAGAGGAATGCCACGTGTAGGAAAAACAGAATCTGTAGTTGCTGCCAGTGTATGCGCGAATAAAAAATGGCTATTTGTATCTTCTACATTATTAAAACAAACGATTCGAAATCAATTAATTAAAGACGAATATAGTTCTGATAATATTTTTATCCTAGATGGAATTGTTTCAACCCAACGTGCAGATGAGCGACATTGGCAACTAGTTAGAGAAATTATGCGTCTATCAGCTGTTAAGGTAATTGAACATCCTGATGTATTCGTCCAAAATACTGAATACTCATTGGAAGACTTTGACTATATCATAGAATTACGTGATATCCCTAATCAAGAAATTACATATGAAGTGATTGAAAATAATAATTTTTTTAGCGGTTCGGGTTTTGGAGGATTTGATTATTAGATTGGCAGGTGTTAATGCGTGACAGAATTAGGAAGTCGCCTGAAAGAAGCTAGGCAAGCAAAAGGTTTAAGTTTAGATGATTTACAAGAAATGACAAAAATTCAGAAGCGTTATTTAAAAGGTATTGAAGAAGGAAATTATGATATGATGCCTGGTAAGTTTTATGTCCGGGCGTTCATTAAACAATACGCAGAAGCTGTCGGACTTGAAACAGAACAAGTTTTTGATGAGTATAAAAATGAAGTTCCGGAAGTATATCACGAAGAATTGCCGGAACAAATTTCTCGTGTTCAATCGAGAAAAACCGTTCCTGTAAGTTCTTCGAAAATTCTAGATATATTTCCGAAAATATTAGTAGCTGTGTTTATAATTGCTGCAATATTTCTTATCTGGTTTTTATATACAAAATATTCGGGATCAAACAATAATGAAAAACTCGGAGGAACAAAAGAAACTCCGATCGAGTCTACTGAGGTTAAGCAAAGCAATAAGCCTGCAGAAAAGACTAACAAACAAAATAATAATAAAGATAATAACAGTGTAGAAAAAACACAAGATAAAAAAAATAAAACGGTTGAAGAACCAAAACAAAAATTAAAAGTTGTTAATACTAGCGGGAAATATTCCACATATCAATTAGTAAACACTGATAAATTTGAAGTTAAGTTATCATCCACTGGTGAAGCATGGATTGGTGTTTCAAATGACTCAGGTCATTCATATTTCAATGGAATTTTGAAAGATGGACAAAGCCAAATAATTGATTTAACTAAAGAAAAACAAGTAACCTTTAATATTGGAAAAACTCCTGAAACAGAGATTTATATTAATGGTGAAAAATTTGATTATCCAAATGATAACTATACACAAAAAATAACAATTCAATTTGAACCATCAAAAACTGAATAGTCATCAATTGATGGCTATTTTTCTTGCAAATGATCAATTTGTTAAGGGATAATATCTAAATAAGAAAAGCTTTTCCTAATGGATAAGTATAGACAACGGAGGAAAGATTTGTGAACTTACCAAATAGAATCACTGTATTACGAGTTTGTTTAATACCTATTTTTGTTATTATTATGGTTGCCCCATTAAATTGGGGAAATATTGAGCTAATCAACGCTGAAATGCCTGTTACCCATTTTGTTGCTGCGCTAATTTTTATCGTTGCATCTGTAACTGACTTTATTGATGGTCATTATGCAAGAAAACATAACTTAGTAACGAATTTAGGAAAGTTTTTAGACCCATTAGCGGACAAATTACTTGTTTCGGCAGCTTTTATTATTTTAGTCGAACTTGGTATTGCACCGTCCTGGATTATTATTATAATTATCAGTCGTGAATTCGCTGTAACCGGATTAAGAGCTATTTTAGCAGCAAGTGAGGGAGAAGTTGTAGCGGCAGCAATGCCAGGGAAAATAAAAATGTGGACTCAAACTATTGCTATTGCTTTAATGCTTCTACATAATTTTCCTTTTGGTGAAGGCGGATTTCCGTTAGCGAATATTGCCCTATGGATTTCATTATTTTTCACCATTTGGTCTGGGTGGGATTATTTATATAAAAATCGTCATATCTTTGTTAATTCAAAATAAACGTAATTTTAATAGAGAGGAAGACTTTAATGAAGGCAGAAATTATCGCAGTAGGATCAGAGCTCTTACTCGGCCAAATAGTTAATACAAACGCAAAATATATTTCAAAATGCTTAGCTGAAATTGGCGTAAATGTTTTTCACCAAACAGTTGTCGGCGATAATGCGGGTCGCTTAAAGGAGAGTATAGTAATTGCTGAAAAACGAGCGGATTTAATTATTTTTACAGGTGGACTTGGACCTACGAAAGATGATTTAACGAAAGAAACGATTGCAGCCCATATTGGTAAAAAACTCGTAACTGATTTAGAAGCAATGGAATCAATTGAACAATATTTTCAAAGAACAAAACGTGTTATGACAGAGAATAATAAAAAGCAAGCGCTAGTGATAGAAGATGCGAAAGTTTTACCGAATGAGAATGGAATGGCTCCGGGAATGTTTTTAAAAAATGGGCAGCATTTCTATATGCTCCTGCCGGGTCCACCACATGAAATGGAACCTATGTTTATAAACTATGGTAGAAATGCAATTTTAGAGATATTAGATGAACATCAAAAAATAGAATCTAGAGTTCTTCGTTTCTTCGGGATAGGGGAATCGCAGTTGGAGACGGAAATTATAGATATTTTGGATCGTCAAACAAATCCTACAATTGCTCCGTTAGCATCCGAAGGTGAAGTGACCTTGAGAATTACTGCCAAGCATCAATCAAGTAGTGAGGCGTGGAGGTTAATACAACAGACGGAGGAAGAAATTCTTCGTCGAGTTGGTGATTATTTCTATGGGTATGATGATACATCATTGATGCAAGAACTAATTACGCTATTAAATAAAAATAACCAAACGATTGCATGTGCAGAGAGCCTAACTGCTGGCTTATTTCAAGCAAATATCGGGAACTTTTCTGGAGTTAGCTCCATATTAAAAGGTGGAGTCGTTTGTTATACAAATGATGCAAAAATGAAACTAGTGAACGTTAAAAAAGAAACACTCTCCCAATTTGGCGCTGTAAGTAAAGAATGTGCGGCTGAATTAGCTGAAAATATAATGTCAATACTAGATTCTACTATTGGGATCAGTTTTACTGGAGTTGCCGGACCGGATTCATTAGAAGGAAATCCGGCGGGAACTGTATGGATTGGCATTGCCCAAAAGAATAAAACAACCAAAACCTATCTATTAGAACTAGCTAGTTCAAGAAATAGTAACCGTTTAAGAACGGTGAAATATGGCTGTCATTATTTAATTAATGAACTTACATCTTAAGAATGGCTTTGCCATTCTTTTGTTTGTTTTTTTCCTATTATTTCATTGTTAGCACCCATTTCAAGTAACTTTTTAATTTTCCTTAGGAGAAAATTTGAAAACCACCCATTTTTATTGATTAAAATAGACGAATAAATGTTCGACTTTTTACTTGGCAAACTAGTAAAAAACAGTTATAGTTAAAGAAAGTAGATTTGCATAAACAAATCCGTTTAAATTGTGCAAAGATAAGGGAGGAAATATAGTGAGTGATCGTCAAGCAGCCCTAGAAATGGCTTTAAAACAAATAGAGAAACAATTCGGAAAAGGTTCCGTTATGAAACTTGGAGAACAAACAGATAGAAGAATTTCAACAGTTCCTAGTGGTTCACTTGCACTTGATGTTGCATTAGGTGTGGGTGGATATCCAAGAGGCCGCGTAATTGAAATATACGGCCCTGAAAGTTCAGGTAAAACAACAGTAGCTCTGCATGCAATAGCCGAAGTACAAGCAAAGGGCGGTCAAGCAGCTTTTATCGATGCTGAACATGCACTTGATCCTGTATACGCCCAAAAATTAGGCGTAAATATTGATGAATTGCTTTTGTCCCAACCTGATACTGGTGAGCAAGCTCTTGAAATTGCTGAAGCTCTTGTACGAAGTGGTGCAATTGATATTATCGTTATTGATTCAGTTGCTGCACTTGTACCTAAAGCTGAAATCGAAGGGGAAATGGGAGATTCACATGTCGGTTTACAAGCGCGTCTGATGTCCCAAGCATTGCGTAAGCTTTCAGGTGCTATCAATAAATCAAAAACAATTGCGATTTTCATCAACCAAATTAGGGAAAAAGTAGGCGTTATGTTCGGTAATCCTGAAACAACACCAGGAGGACGTGCATTGAAGTTCTATTCTTCCGTACGTCTTGAAGTACGTCGTGCCGAACAATTAAAGCAAGGCAATGACATTGTCGGTAATAAAACAAAAGTAAAAGTAGTAAAAAACAAGGTTGCACCGCCTTTCCGTGTAGCTGAAGTAGATATTATGTATGGTGAAGGGATATCTAGAGAAGGTGAAATTATTGATATGGCTTCTGAACTTGATATTGTTCAGAAGAGCGGATCATGGTATTCATATAATGATGAGCGATTAGGTCAAGGTCGTGAAAATGCGAAGCTTTTCCTAAAAGAAAATCCGGCAATTCGCGATGAAGTTATGTATAAAATCCGTGATCATTATGGTTTAGATGATGAAAAAGTAGCTCCAATAGAAGAAGAACAAGAAGAGCTAGATTTATAAGGTATAATGAATGCAAAGTCGTTAAATGAGACTTTGCATTTTTTTACGCTTATTGAATAATCGCATTTTTCGTTAAAATCTCACGTTTTTTTACATATAATGTTAATAAACAAGGATAAGCCCTTGACAATAAAATGACACAACTATAAAATTAGTATGTATAATTTTATTTTTTTAAAATTGATTTTGAAGCCCTAGCGCTGTATATTGAAACCTATGTAACAATGTAGCAGCCGACATGTTTGAGACATGATAAAAGTTCATAGCAAGAGGAGGTGAAATGATGGAACCAATTAATGTAATCATCTCCATTTTGCTTGGCCTCGTCGGTGTAGTTGTTGGTTATCTTTTACGCAAATCCATTGCTGAAGCAAAAATAGCAGGAGCAAAAAATGCAGCTGAACAAATTGTTGAGGATGCAAAGCGAGAGGCGGAAGCCTTGAAGAAAGAAGCCCTGTTAGAAGCGAAGGATGAAAATCATAAACTTCGTACTGATATTGAAAGTGAACTTCGTGAACGAAGAAATGAATTGCAAAAACAAGAAAATCGATTATTGCAAAAGGAGGAGAACCTCGACCGCAAAGATGAATCTTTAGATAAGCGTGAAGCAACGCTTGAAAAGAAAGAGGACTCTCTTAATCAAAGACAACAACATATAGAAGCGATGGAAAGCAAAGTGGATGAGATGGTACAGAAACAAAAATCTGAACTAGAACGTATCTCCAGCCTTACCCGTGATGAAGCAAAATCGATTATTATCAAAAAGGTAGAGAATGAGCTTTCACATGATTTAGGAATGATGATTAAAGAAAGTGAAAATCGTGCGAAAGAAGAAGCGGATAAAAAGGCGAAAAATATCCTTTCACTTGCCATTCAACGATGTGCTGCGGAACATGTTGCAGAAACAACAGTATCTGTAGTGAATCTGCCGAATGATGAAATGAAAGGACGAATAATCGGTCGTGAAGGACGGAATATTCGAACGCTTGAAACGTTGACTGGTATTGACCTTATAATAGATGACACTCCTGAAGCGGTTATCCTTTCAGGTTTTGACCCTATTCGTAGAGAAACAGCACGTATCGCATTGGAGAAACTAGTTCAAGATGGCCGCATCCATCCAGCACGAATAGAGGAAATGGTGGATAAAGCTAGACGAGAAGTAGACGAACATATCCGAGAAATCGGTGAGCAGACTACTTTTGAAGTCGATGTACATGGTCTCCATCCAGATCTAATCAAAATTTTAGGTCGTATGAAATTCCGTACAAGTTACGGACAAAATGTATTAAAACATTCTATTGAAGTCGCTCATTTATCAGGACTTTTAGCGGCTGAATTAGGGGAAGATGAAAGACTTGCGCGTCGTGCAGGACTTCTTCATGATATTGGAAAAGCCGTTGACCATGAAGTTGAAGGAAGTCATGTGGAAATTGGTGTTGAGCTAGCAACAAAGTACAAAGAACATCCAGTAGTTATTAACAGCATAGCTTCTCACCATGGTGATACTGAACCTACTTCCATTATTTCTGTATTAGTTGCCGCTGCAGATGCATTATCGGCAGCAAGACCTGGAGCTCGTAGTGAAACATTAGAGAATTATATTCGACGACTTGAAAAGCTAGAAGAAATATCGGAATCATATGATGGTGTTGACAAATCATTTGCGATACAAGCAGGACGAGAAGTTCGAATCATGGTAAAACCGGAACAAATCAATGACCTTGAAGCACATCGCTTAGCTCGTGATATACGAAAGCGAATTGAAGGGGAATTAGATTATCCTGGACATATAAAGGTAACAGTTATTCGTGAAACAAGGGCTGTTGAATATGCAAAATAAAGTGGTGTACATTACACCGCTTTATTTTATTTTCGGATTTGTTATAAATGAAAAGTTCGTGCAATAATAGTATAAGTACATAATTTTTACATTTAAGATTTATCCAAGAGTAGAGAGGTAACACATATATGAAAATATTATTTGTAGGGGATGTAGTTGGATCCCCTGGACGAGAAATGATTTCTGAATACTTGCCTAAATTAAAATCAAAATATCGTCCTGAATTAACGATTATCAATGGTGAAAACGCTGCTGGAGGCAGGGGAATTACCGAAAAAATTTATCGGCAATTTTTAAACGATGGGGCAGATATGGTTACTTTAGGTAACCATTCATGGGACAATAAAGACATATTTGAATTTATTGACAAAGCTAAAAACTTGGTAAGACCGGGTAATTTTCCAGAAGGGACTCCCGGAACAGGATTATCTTTTATAAAAGTTAATGGAATTGAAGCGGCGGTTATTAGTTTGCAAGGGCGTACATTTCTCCCGGCAATTGATTGTCCTTTTCACAAGGCCGAAGAGCTGATTAAAAAAGCAAAAATGAAAACCAATATTATTTTTGTTGATTTTCATGCAGAGGCAACAAGTGAAAAGCAGGCAATGGGCTGGTTTTTAGATGGTAAAGTTTCCGCAGTAGTTGGTACGCATACACATGTACAAACTGCAGATAATCGGGTATTACCGAATGGAACAGCATATTTAACTGATGTAGGAATGACAGGTCCTTATGATGGGATCTTAGGTATGGAACGTGGAGCTGTTATAAAGAAATTTATAACGAGTCTTCCTGTAAGATTTGAAGTGCCAAAAGATGGTAGAAAGCAGCTTAGTGCCTGTCTAATTGACTTGGATAAGAAGACTGGTAAAGCCAATAAAATAGAAACAATTCTTATTAATGACGACCATTTATTTATATCGGAGTAAATTATTTTCATGAAAACATCCTCTTTTTTCGAACAAGCCGGAATAGAATTGATTTTGTGTGAATATAGTAGCAATGGAATGATTATACCAGGATTGTTCACACAAATTGGACATTCGGTATTGGGAAAATACAAGGAGGAGAAGAAATGGAAATATTAAAAGTTTCAGCAAAGTCTAATCCTAATTCTGTAGCAGGTGCACTTGCCGGTGTTCTTCGTGAAAGAGGTGGGGCGGAAATCCAAGCAATTGGTGCGGGGGCATTAAATCAAGCCGTAAAAGCTGTTGCTATTGCAAGAGGTTTTGTTGCACCTAGTGGTGTTGATTTAATATGTATTCCGGCTTTTACAGATATTTTAATTGAAGGGGAAGAAAGGACGGCGATTAAGTTAATCGTCGAACCAAGATAACACAAACATAAACTATTCAAGGGGCCTAGTATTTACTAAGCTCCTTTTATTTTTTCTATTATTTGACCTTTTTTCGACAAAAACCAAGTAGTATTGTGTTCATTTGCAAAAGCCTTTATACTAGAATAATGTGTATATTAGTAATTATAATGAAATGTGAAGAAAATTTTTTCATTATACAATAGAATCAACCGATAAGAAAGGGGATTTCCATGAACGAGAAGCAACGACTAGAGGGACAACAAGTAAACACTACGAATCCTGCGGACAAAAAATCCGAAAAGGATTATAGCAAGTATTTTCAATCTGTTTATATCCCGCCAAATCTTAAAGAGGCAAAAAGACGCGGGAAAGAAGAAGTTAAATATCATAAAGACTTTAATATTTCAGAAGAATTTAAAGGGATGGGTAACGGACGAAAATTTTATATCCGTACATACGGATGTCAAATGAATGAACATGATACAGAAGTAATGGCTGGAATTTTCATGCAATTAGGCTATGAGCCTACTGATTCTGTAGATGACGCAAATGTAATTCTCCTCAATACTTGCGCCATTCGTGAAAATGCAGAAAACAAAGTATTTGGTGAAATTGGACATTTAAAGCCATTGAAGTTGGAACGACCGGATTTACTAGTCGGTGTTTGTGGTTGCATGTCCCAAGAAGAATCAGTAGTTAATAAGATTCTTGAAAAACATCAACATGTCGATATGATTTTTGGGACTCATAATATTCACCGTTTGCCACAAATTTTGAAAGAAGCATATATGTCAAAAGCTATGGTTGTTGAAGTATGGTCCAAAGAAGGGGATGTAATTGAAAACCTTCCAAAAGTACGTAAAGGAAATATTAAAGCTTGGGTCAATATAATGTACGGATGTGATAAATTCTGTACGTACTGTATCGTTCCATATACACGAGGAAAAGAACGTAGTAGACGTCCTGAAGATATCATTCAAGAGGTACGCCATTTAGCTGCACAGGGCTATCAAGAAGTTACCCTTCTAGGACAAAACGTAAATGCTTACGGGAAAGATTTAGAAGGCATGAATTATGGTCTTGGAGATTTAATGGATGAATTACGAAAAATAGATATTCCACGAATTCGTTTTACTACTAGTCATCCGCGTGATTTTGATGACCGTTTAATTGAAGTGTTAGCAAAAAAAGGGAATTTAGTAGAACATATTCATTTACCAGTTCAATCAGGTTCGAGTGATGTATTAAAAATCATGGCTCGTAAATATACACGTGAACGCTACTTAGAACTTGTTGAAAAAATTAAAGAAGCGATCCCTGATGTAGCATTATCGACTGATATTATCGTTGGTTTCCCAAATGAAACAGAAGAACAGTTTGAAGAAACACTTTCATTGTATCGTGAAGTTGGGTTTGAAATGGCTTATACATTTATTTATTCACCACGTGAAGGTACCCCAGCTGCAAGAATGAAAGATAATGTACCGATGGAAGTGAAAAAAGAAAGACTGCAACGATTAAACGATTTAGTGAATCAATTATCGAAAGAAGCTCTAGAAAAGTATAAAGGACAAATCGTCGAAGTGTTAGTTGAAGGTGAAAGTAAAAACAATCCCGATGTATTAGCCGGATATACTCGAAAAAATAAACTTGTAAACTTCATTGGACCTAAATCAGCGATTGGCCAACTAGTTAAAGTAAAAATTACGGATGCTAAAACATGGTCATTGAATGGTGAAATGGTTGAACAAATAGAAGCGGTAGAGGTGAAATAATTGATGAAACGTTATACGAAAGATGAAATTGTTGAACGCGCAACAGAAGTAGCAAAGATGATCTCGGAAACAGAAGAAGTTGACTTTTTTAAACGTGCTGAAGCACAAATCAATGAAAATCAAAAAGTTCGTGAAATGATTGCAAGCATTAAGAGTTTACAAAAGCAAGCGGTAAACTTTCAGCATTATGGAAAAACAGAAGCATTAAAAATGGTAGAGGAAAAAATCGAGAAAATTGAAGAAGAGTTGGATGAAATTCCTATTGTGCAGGAATTTAAACAATCACAAGCTGATGTAAATGATTTATTACAAATTGTTGCTGCAACTATTTCAAGTACCGTAACAGACGAAATTATTACTTCTACTGGAGGTGACCTGCTAGCAGGTGAAACAGGCTCTAAAGTGAGAAACAGTACAGCAGGTAGATGTGATTAATATAGATAAGCCATCAAGTTGATGGCTTATTTTTTTTTCTATAAAACAAAAAAAGAATTAATGTACGTTAAAAACCTAGCGCCTAGAACACAACCATCCTGTTTACATATAATGAAATAACCCATAAACTTTTTAGTAATTTTACTTAGCAGAGATCTTCTAAACTAGTTGTTCACAATAAATGTACAGCAATTAGTCAGACCTAGGGAATCAAGAAATTATTCGCACAATAGACGATTGCCATGCATAGGATGAAATGAAAATAAATGAGGAGGTTTCGCTCGAATGGCAGAATATAGAGAAATAATAACTAAAGCAGTCGTTGCGAAAGGACGTAAATTTACACAGTCCAATCATACGATCTGTCCACCGCATCATCCATCGAGCATATTAGGTGGCTGGATTATAAACCATAAGTATGAAGCCAAAAAAGTTGATAAAAAGGTAGAAATAAATGGCTCATACGATATAAATGTCTGGTATTCTCATAGTGACAATACGAAAACATCTGTTGTCACAGAAAAAGTGGAATACTGTGATATTGTTAAATTGAATTATCGTGACCCGGATTGCCTTGACGATAAGGAAGTTGTTGCAAGAGTACTGCAGCAACCTAATTGTATCGAAGCAGTAATATCACCAAATGGCAATAAAGTGATTGTCAACAGTGAAAGAGAATTCCTTGTTGAAGTAATTGGGGAAACAAAA
Source organism: Heyndrickxia sporothermodurans (assembly GCF_003055045.1). NCBI lineage: Bacteria > Bacillati > Bacillota > Bacilli > Caryophanales > Bacillaceae > Heyndrickxia > Heyndrickxia sporothermodurans. The sequence goes on along the minus strand of NZ_NAZB01000011.1, from coordinate 24,702 downwards.
ATATGTGTAGCTATTGATCCAGAGGGCCGTGACTGTGATGATGAGGATTGGGAAGATGAACTAGATGAAGAATTTGAAGAACTAAATCCAGACTTTTTAGTAGGTTCGGAAGAGGAATAAGCACGCATAATATTGAAATTAGGGCTAGGAGAAACTCTCCTAGTTTTTCTTTTTGTATGAAATTATTAAATTCTTATGACTTCCCATAAGTTTTCTGTAAGTGCATTCCTTCTGCAATAGAATTATGATATATGTAAATATATCGTAAAGGGGAGTAATATTGATGAAATTTCTTTTTAATGGTATTGATCATGTACAATTAGCTGCTCCAAAAGGTTGTGAAGAGAAAGCCAGATTTTTTTATGGTACGATCCTTGGATTACCTGAAATTAAGAAGCCGGAAATTTTAAAAGGACGTGGGGGCTGCTGGTTTCAATGCGGAAATCAAGAACTGCACATTGGAGTTGAAGAGGATTTTAGAGAAGCGAAGAAAGCTCATCCGGGATTAATTGTGACAAATCTTGAGGAACTAAAAAGGATTTTACTTGCTTATCAAATTGATATTAAAGAAGAGCCAGCCATTGAAGGTAGGTCACGTATTCATGTAAGCGATCCATTTGGAAATCGTCTTGAATTTTTGGAGTTTACTCAAGAATAAAGGTATCACTATTTGTTTCCAAATGTTGTTTTCAATAAAGAAAATAAATAGATTATGATATAATAGGAGAATCAAATAGTAAGTTGTACGGAAAGGATTATGTAGATTATGGGTCAATATACTCCGATGATTCAACAATATTTACAAGTAAAGGCAGATTATAAAGATGCCTTTTTATTTTTTCGCTTAGGTGATTTTTATGAAATGTTTTTTGAAGACGCGTTAAAGGCTTCTCAAGAGCTTGAGATTACATTAACGAGTCGTGATGGCGGTGGCAGCGAGCGAATCCCAATGTGTGGGATTCCCTATCATGCTGCTGCAAATTATATCGACATATTGATTGAAAAAGGTTATAAGGTAGCTATTTGTGAGCAGGTAGAAGATCCTAAACAATCGAAGGGAGTAGTAAAAAGAGAAGTTGTCCAGCTTATTACTCCCGGAACGAAAATGGAAGGTAAAGGTCTTAGAGAAAAGGAAAATAATTATATAGCAGCCATTTCAACTTTCGAAGATGGATACGGAATCGCTTATACAGATCTCTCGACCGGAGAGAATAGTGTAACGATAATTGAGAATCACTTTGACCTTGTATTAAATGAACTGTCAATTATTGGTGCGAAAGAGGTAGTTGTACAATCACAATTTAATGATCATTTACAAAAAATGTTACAAGAACGTTTGAATGCGACAATTTCCATAGAAGACGATATTTCCGAGAAACCGGATTATCGAAAACTACTAGCGACTATTAGCGAGCATTCAATGAGAATATCCATTATTCGCCTATTTAATTATTTGTATCGTACTCAAAAAAGAAACTTAGATCACTTACAACCTGTAGCGATTGTAGAAATCAATCAATTTATGAAAATAGATTATTATTCAAAACGTAATCTTGAAATTACAGAGACCATTCGTTCGAAAGGAAAAAAGGGTTCTTTACTTTGGTTATTAGATGAAACAATGACCGCAATGGGAGGGCGTCTAATAAAACACTGGCTTGACCGACCATTAATTAATCAAAAGGAAATTGAACAAAGACAACTGGTTGTCGAAACATTTATCGAGCACTTTTTTGAAAGGCAAGATATTAGAGAAAAATTAAAGGAAGTATATGATTTAGAACGATTGGCTGGCCGCGTAGCTTTTGGAAATGTGAATGCTCGTGATTTAATCCAATTAAAAAGTTCACTCCAGCAAATACCGATCATTCGACAATTAATAGAGCAGCTAGAATTAGATTTCGTTGAGCAATTAGATCCGTGTGAAGAGTTAGTGGATGTTCTTGAGAGAGCAATAATTGATAACCCCCCACTTTCTATTAAAGAAGGAGGGATCATTCAAGACGGCTATAATGAGGAACTAGATAAGTATCGGGACGCGAGCCGAAACGGCAAAAATTGGCTTGCTCAGCTTGAACAGGAAGAAAGAAATAGAACAGGAATAAAATCGTTAAAAATCGGTTATAACCGTGTATTTGGCTATTTTATTGAAGTAACGAAGTCAAATTTACATTTACTAGAAGAAGGACGGTACGATCGTAAGCAAACATTAGCAAATGCAGAACGGTTTATTACACCTGAACTAAAAGAAAAAGAATCATTGATTTTGCAAGCGGAAGAAAAAAGTGTTGAACTTGAATACGATTTATTCCTGCAAATCCGTGAAGTGGTAAAAGAGTACATTCCAAGGCTACAGAACCTCGCGAAAATAGTGAGCGAAATCGATGTATTACAATGTTTTGCGACGATCAGTGAGTCAAGACATTATGTTAAACCTCTATTTAATTTGGAACGGAAAGTAATGATTAAAGAAGGGCGCCATCCTGTTGTCGAGAAAGTAATGAATGCACAAGAATACGTACCAAATGATTGTTACATGGATGCGGAAAGAGAATTACTGTTAATTACGGGACCTAATATGTCAGGGAAAAGTACGTATATGCGACAAATTGCTTTGACATCAATTTTAGCTCAAATCGGTTGTTTTGTTCCGGCTCGTGAGGCGATTTTGCCAATATTTGATCAAGTCTTTACTCGTATTGGTGCGGCCGATGACTTAATTTCCGGACAAAGTACATTTATGGTAGAGATGTTAGAAGCGAAAAACGCGATTGCAAATGCTACAAAAAATAGTCTCATCCTCTTTGATGAAATTGGCCGCGGAACATCTACCTATGATGGAATGGCGCTTGCACAGGCAATCATTGAATATATTCATACGCGAATAGGAGCAAAAACATTATTCTCGACACATTATCATGAATTAACAGTATTGGCCGAAACACTCCCACAACTAAAAAATGTTCACGTTAGCGCGATTGAACAAAATGGAACGGTAGTATTTTTGCATAAAATTAAAGAGGGACCGGCAGATAAAAGTTATGGTATTCATGTTGCGGAACTTGCCGAACTGCCAAAAGAATTGATTGTGCGGGCAAATGAAATTCTTCGTCAATTAGAGAACCAAAATAATAAGCATGAGCAAGTAGCGCCTAAGAAAGAAGAACACTCATTAAAACAGCTTTCCCTTTTTGAAGAGACAGACACGAAAGTAAAAAAAGAGATTACATCAAAAGAAAAGAAAATTGTAGAAGAGCTGAAAGATATTAATCTTTTAGAATTAAATCCGTTACAAGCAATGAATACTTTATATGAATTGCAAAAAAAGTTAAAAGGTTAAGTGGTGAGATCGAGTGGGAAAAATTATTCAATTAGACGATGTATTATCAAATAAAATTGCGGCCGGGGAAGTAGTTGAAAGACCAGCATCAGTTGTTAAGGAGCTTGTGGAAAATGCGATTGATGCAGGTAGTTCCGTTGTTGAAATTGATGTAGAGGAAGCGGGTCTAAATAAAATTCGGATTATTGATAATGGATCAGGAATCGAAGAAGACGATGTATTAATTGCTTTCCAACGTCATGCAACAAGTAAAATAAAAGATGAAAGTGATTTGTTTCGGATAAAAACATTAGGCTTTAGGGGCGAAGCATTACCGAGTATTGCCTCAGTCTCCCATTTGGAAATGATCACCGCTACAGAGGAACATCCAGGGACGAAAGTAGTGATTGATGGGGGGAAAATAACAGTACATGAAAAAGCCCCTAGTCGACGCGGCACAGACATTACGATTTCAGATCTTTTTTATAATACACCGGCTCGATTAAAGTATATGAAAACGATTCATACGGAACTAGGAAATATTACAGACGTTGTGAATCGTTTAGCACTAGCCCATCCTGAAGTATCCATCCGATTACGTCATAATGATCGAACGCTGTTACAAACAAATGGAAATGGTGATGTAAGACAAGTACTGGCTGCTATTTACGGAGTCAATATTGCTAAAAATATGATTCCCATTTCCGTTAGGTCATTAGATTTTAAGATTAATGGCTATATATCTATGCCAGAAATCACAAGAGCTTCTAGAAATTATGTATCGACGATGATCAATGGGCGATTTATAAAAAATTATGCACTTGTCAAGGCGATTCAGGAAGGATATCATACATTATTACCGATCGGACGTTTCCCTATCGTCCTATTAGCAATTGAAATGGATCCTATCCTAGTGGATGTAAATGTTCATCCTGCTAAGTTGGAAGTAAGACTTAGTAAAGAACAAGAATTAAATCATCTTATTTCCGATGCAATTAAAACGGCATTCAAAAAGCGTGAGTTAATTCCAAATGGGATGTCACCTGTTGTTAAACAAACTCCAAAAGCTGAACAAACGTTCATGAATTTGGATCATTTGCCAACAACTGAAAAAGACAATATTGAACAATATAAAAAAAATAATCCATACTCTGTTCCACAAAAGGAAAAGCTTCTTCCACAAGAAGAAATGAAAAAATTATATGAACCCGTCCTAACAGTAGGAAATAACGATCAACAAATGACAAATGATGAGCCGGTTTTTCCGGAAGTAGTTGAGGAAACAAATGGGTGGAATGTATATGACGAAAGTGAACTTAAAGAAATAACTCAAGAGAGTGAAAGGATTCCTCCATTATATCCTATCGGGCAAATGCACGGTACTTATATTTTTGCTCAAAACGATAAAGGTTTATATATCATTGACCAGCATGCAGCACAAGAAAGAATTAAATATGAATACTTTCGTGAAAAGGTCGGTAGAGTTACGAATGAATTGCAGGATTTACTAGTACCTTTGACATTAGAATATTCGACTGATGAATCGATAAAGATACAAGAAAATCTGAATGAACTTGAAAAAGTCGGAGTCTTTCTCGAACCGTTTGGACATAACAGCTTTATTGCACGTTCCCACCCCGTTTGGTTTCCAAAAGGGGAAGAGCAAGAAATTATTGAAGAAATGATCGAACAGCTCCTTTCTATGAAAAAAATAGATATTAAAAAGCTGCGAGAAGAAGCGGCCATTATGATGAGTTGTAAAGGGTCGATAAAGGCTAACCATCATTTGCGAAATGACGAAATTCAAGCATTACTCGATTCATTAAGACAAGCATCCGATCCATTCACATGCCCGCATGGAAGACCGATTATAATCCATTATTCGGTTTATGATATGGAAAAGATGTTTAAAAGGGTTATGTAGGTTTTAAAAAAGGCAAAACACTAGAAATTTTAGTGTTTTGCCTTTTTATTATCAATTGATCACGATGAAGAACGAGACAAGTTATGAATGGATAACATGTAGAAACAGCTGGGGAAAATTAATGGAAAGGGGAATTTGTTTATGCTTGAACTCTGTCTTTATTTATTGTTTGGCGTTATCGTTATGCTTCTCGTCTCAAAGAAGAAAGTATGGTTCAGGATTATCCTCATATTAATTTGGCCCTTTTATTTATTATATAAATTTGTTGAGTTTACAGATGGAATTAAGGAAAGAAATCGAAAAGACAAAGAAAAAAGTAGTTAAATGAATGATGTAAAGATGAATACACATACTAACCCTTGTATTCTAGAAAGGTGATATCATGGGAAAGTGGAACGAGGAAGCAGCACCAAATAATAATTTACCTCCTAACAAATCAATTAATGAAAGCGGGAAACAACAATTTTCCGAGGAACTATCAGATGGTGGGGAGCGCAATAAAGTAATCGAACAATTACAAAAAGACAAGAAGCTGACATAAATGTCAGCTTCTTTTATAGATTCAGGGAGCTAAAAACAATAAGTTTTAGGAAACTAATTTCAACCCAACTGCTGCTGCAACGACTAATGCTATGCAGAAAATCCTTTTCCAATCTTTTTGTTCCCCGTAGAAAATCATCCCTAAAATGGCTCCGCCTGAAGCACCAATTCCGGTCCATATTGCATAAGCTGTACCCATTGGTAAAGTTTGCATTGCAAGTGATAAAAAAAGAAAACTTCCTGCGAAACCGATAAAGAGTAAGAAAAAGGAGAATATATTTCGGTCTTTATGCAATTTGTTAATGAACATTACACCGAACATTTCAAAAATACCGGCAAGAACTAAATAAATCCACGCCATTAACTATTCCCCCTTTCATGATTCGTCTCATTAGAAAAGATTTTTAAACCGATTACACCTACAAGTAGAAGAGCAATTAAAAGAAACTTTGATAGTTTAAAAGGTTCATGGAAAAAAATAATTTCGGCGATAACGGTTCCGGCTGTTCCGAGTCCGACAAAAACCGCATAAACAGTACCTACAGGCAAATGTTTTCCTGCCATAATCATTAAATAAAAACTTAAAATAATGGCAATAATCGTTCCGGACCATGTGATTAAATTATCGGCATGCTTCAGTCCCATAACCCAAATCACTTCAAAAATGGCGCCAATTACAACTTTACTCCAATGTACGTTCATTTGAATTCCTCCTACACAAAAATTGAAAAAAGCAAAATAAAAAAGCCGAAGAGATGAGGTTACATCTCCCAGGCTTTTATCCTTCCGTGACACAGCAAAAAAACTGCGGGCTTTCTCTCGGACCAGACCGTCAAAAAATACGCGGAACCCTAGAAAGCCTTTTCAATATTTAATTATTAATATTATACACTATTCTCTTAATCTGGCAACATTTTTTATGCTAATCTTTTTCCTACAACAAAATCTTTTGCTATAATTTATATATATGATAAAAAGGAGCGAAATGCATGGCATATCAGCAAGTTGAACTAAAACAAGTACATAAACCAATGACTAAATTAAAAATTTTCAAAAGAGCAATTGCTATTTGTATCGGTGCAGTATTAATGGCAGTTGGCTTGGAAATCTTTTTAGTTCCTAATAGTGTCATTGATGGCGGTATAACCGGTATATCGATTATGCTTTCTCACATAACTACCTTGCCACTTGGGATTTTTATCTTCGTATTAAACCTTCCTTTCTTTTTTATTGGAAAAAAACAAATTGGAAAAACTTTTGCGATTTCCACACTCTTCGGGATTATCATCCTATCAATTTTTACAGCGTTATTTCATCCAGTACCGGCTTTTACTGAGAATATATTTTTAGCTACAATCTTTGGCGGAATTGTCGTAGGGGCAGGAGTAGGAATTGTTATTCGTTATGGTGGAGCTTTAGATGGTACAGAAATACTGGCTATATTATTTAATAAGAAATTACCTTTTTCTGTTGGCGAAATTATTATGATTATTAACGTTTTTATTCTTGGTATAGCGGGGTTTGTTTTTTCATGGGACCGCTCCATGTACTCCATAATTGCATACGTCATAGCTACAAAAACAATTGATACTGTAGTCAAAGGGTTTGATGAATCGAAATCGATTTGGATTATTACCGATAAACATAAGGAAGTTGGGGAAGCTATACTTGCTCGATTAGGACGGGGCGTTACGTATTTGAATGGTCAAGGTGCTTACACAGAAGACGAAAAGAAAGTGATTTTTTGTATTATTAACCGTTTAGAGGAAGCTAAGCTAAATGCTATTTTAGAAGAAATTGACGATCGGGCTTTTCTCGCTGTTGGCGATATAGCCGAAGTTCGTGGAGGAAATTTTAAGAAAAAAAATATTCATTAATAGGAAAAAGACGCACCGAAACGGTGCGTCTTTTTAATTTAACAGGAAAATGCATTGTCAAGGAAAAGAGGTAAAGGTTAAACCAAAATTTATTTTTATTACGTACAATGGGTAAGTCTCAATTTGCAATTATAAAAAATAGCATTAGTAAGCTCCGCCCATATAGGATGCACCTACAATAATTAAAAGAATGAACAAGACTACGATTAATGCGAAGCCCATTCCTCCAGAATATCCGCCAGACATAATATCACCTCCGCGAAAAAAGATTAATACATTGTATGGTTAGTAACAAGCTTTGGAATGGACAAATGGTACAGTGTAAAAAAAAATGATTGAATTGTCATGTGATTTTTCGTTTCGGATCTTTTTAATTTTTTATGTTATAAAGGAACGTCTGTTTGCATACAATAAGAACTAACGTTTCTATTGGAGAGTGAGTGAACGATGAAAGGCATTTTTCTACTTGCAAAAAATACTGGCCAAACACTTGAAATTATTTATTTCTCAAAGTTAAATCAATTTAGTCAAAGAAAAATAAAAGTATTATCTATCGGGGAAAATTCAATATGTGCATTTTGCTATCTTAGAAACAAAAGGAGAGTCTTCAAATTAGAAAATATATTATCTGTTGAAATATGCAAAAAATTTTAATATGGGTGAGTGAAAAGGAAAGACTGACCAATATATAAAAGGTCAGCCTCCGATAAATGGTTATTTTTCAATTACACGATGTATACCTTTATGAATGTTCTTGGCTTCATCAAATACAGATTTAGGATCTAGTTTTTCTTTAGAAATGATTTCTTTTAACTGTTTTCCTTCTTTTTTATCCTTAATGATTTGGCTAAGATCAGTATTACTTTTTTTAGAAATAGCAGCCGCTACAATTAAAAAGTGTAAATCAACATCCTTCAAATATTTATCAAGTTCAGTTGGTGATTTACCTGTATAGGTAGCTAAATATTGGATGATTTTTGTTTTGTTCTTTTCATAAAACTGTTTATGTTTTTCGAAATGTGCTTTTTTAATTTTTTCAATATCAACATTAAAATATTTAGCCGTTTCTTCCCATGATTGCTTCTGTTTATATACTTTTAATATCGTTTCAGCATCCAACTTTTCTTTTGCATGTTTCGCAATAAAGTAAGCTTTGAAAATATCTTGTTTAGTATACCCTTTTTTCATTAAATTATTTATTTCTTGATCACTTATATGTAAGTGGATATGTCTCGCCTCAACCTGTGTGTGATTGTGGGCACTGACAGTTAATATATTTTGTGAACTGCAAAATAACGCGATACTTAAAATACTAACGAGCACATAATATTTTTTCAATTTTTCAACAACCTCCGATGAGTCAAAATGGTTTATCGAAAAATAGTATATCCATTTTTTGAAAAAAATGTAGAATGTTAAAAAAGAAAAAACATTTAATATCTTAAATTTGAAAGAAGAATTTTCATTGGTTTAAGATTATCTTTGTGATTTACGATAACCAGCTTTTTTTGCCTCATTTTCGGTGCAAAACCAAGATTCGGCTTTTGTTTGTTGATAGTTTTGTCCGTTTGGGAGATGATAGATTTTTTCACCTTTAGAATTAATATTCCCCTTAATTTTACATCCGCTAGCAGGTGGTTTTGGTGATTTGCTCGATGCTGGTGCTTGACCATTGGAGTTATAACCTCGATCTGTTGCATAATTTTCAATACTCCATATTCCAATTTCTTTTTGCCGAGCCTTATCCTGAATGCTATTAAACTCATCAACATATTTAGTGTTTGGAGGGAATATCGCTACTCTCGCAAGCCCTTTTTCTATTAAAATCCGGTTAAACATTGTACCATCCAGCCATATGTATGCAAGAAGTCGACCATATTGATCTCTTTCTTGCACATCCATTTCCAATTGAATGTTTTTATTCGTCAGCATCTTTTTAGTGAAATCCGATGCCTCTGGGCCGAATGGTTGTACGCCAATACGAGGATGCTTCGTTTCGGGGGTATCGATGAGAATCATTCGAACCGTTTCCTCTTTTCCTTTTAGGGTTACTTTCACTGTGTCCCCATCAACAACCCTTGTTACTTTAGCTGAAATTGTATTCTTCGGCATATTGGAATCGGAGTGTGAAGTAAGATTGTCCTTACTTGATTCCGTTGAAATACTTGACTTATTTGATAAATCATCGCAACCGACGAGGAAACTGCTAATAAAAAACACACTGACAAAAATTAAAAATAAATAATGTTTGTTTTTCTTTTTTGAAAGCATAATGACTCCTTATTCATATTGATTTTATTGATGTATTAAATAGTATCATATTTTAAAATCAATATGTTGATAAGGGTTGAAATAGGAAAATACAGATAATTGATTACTTTATTTAAGCATTGGTTATTAAAATTCTAGGGAGATTGTATCTAAAACTAGTAAAAATAGAAATGTAGAATTTTATATGTAGTGAATAACAATGAGGTTTTATTTTAATTGTAGTTGACGTTTTTCTAGTTCTTCACGCAGCATCTCAATAAATTCCTTCGGTAACTTTAACTTAATCGCTTTCTTATAAGTTATAAGTAGAAATTCATTGGATAACGGTATATGTCGTTCCATTTCATTTAATACTCCTTTCGACCAATTTCTTCGAAACCTATTATTTTATTGTCCAAAATAGATAAATATTAACGAATAACAAATAAAATTATAGAAAAATCAGACAGGCAAATCAACACTTTTCTGCAAAAAATTCAAAAATATCCATTTTCCCTTTCTACAGAGTATAAATATAAAAAAATAGGAAACAATTAGTAACTGTGCAATATAAAACAAAGAAAAAGTACCATCAAGTGAAATTTAGATAAAATCGATTAAAAACGGGAAGTCAATTATTTTTAAATATGGTACGATAAAGATATTCTTTTACAATGTAAAAAGGCTGTGAATAGGTTTGGAAAAGAAAAAAAAACTTATCGTACTTATCGGACCAACTGCAGTTGGGAAAACAGAATTAAGCATATATCTTGCAAAACAATTTAATGGTGAAATTATTAGCGGTGATTCCATGCAAATCTATAAAGGTATGGATATAGGAACAGCGAAAATAAAAGAAGAGGAAATGAAGGGGATTTCTCATCATTTAATAGATATTAAAGAACCCGACGAACCATTTTCTGTTGCCGAATTCCAAGAAAAAGTAAGAAAAGAAATCTACAATATTTCTCAAAAGAATAAAATGCCGATGATTGTAGGCGGTACAGGATTATACATACAGTCGGTGATTTATGATTATCAATTCAGTGATGCACCCGGTGATGCAACAATACGGGCTCAATATGAAAAACAAGCGAAAGAAGAAGGAAATGAAAGTGTCTATCAATTGCTGGAGAAAATGGATCCTGAAAGTGCAAAAAAAATCCATCCTAACAATATTAGACGAGTGATTAGGGCATTGGAAGTTATTCATTGTACCGGGAAAACAGCAACAGAGTATCAGAAACAACAAGAAACTGACTTATTATATGATGTGGCAATAATTGGTCTTACCATGGAACGAGATAAATTGTATGAACGAATTAATCAACGGGTGGATATCATGGTTAATGAAGGACTAATTGACGAAGTAAAAGGTTTATATGATAGAGGAATTCGAAATGTCCAGTCCATACAGGCAATTGGGTATAAAGAACTGTATGATTATTTTGATGGGAAAATCACTTTAGATGAAGCAATTAATCAATTGAAACAAAATTCAAGAAGATATGCCAAAAGACAATTAACTTGGTTTAGAAATAAAATGGATGTAACCTGGTTTGATATGACAAATGAAATGGAAAGAAAGAAAAAAATAAACGAAATATCACAATTTGTTGCAGGAAAGCTTCGATTAAAATCGAATTAATAATTATAGAGATAGAGGAGGAGGATTTTTATGAAACAGGCAATTAATATTCAAGATCAGTTTTTAAACCAATTACGTAAAGATGGCACTTCAGTAACAGTATTTTTATTAAATGGATTTCAACTTCGTGGACAAATAAAAGGCTTTGACAATTTCACAGTATTATTTGAGTCAGAAGGGAAACAACAGCTTGTCTTTAAACACGCAATATCAACCTTCTCTCCTTTAAAAAATGTCCAAATAAATTTTGAAGAACAATAATGATTAAATAGAAAAAAGCATGTTTAACACTGAACAGTTAAACATGCTTTTTTCATTTCGATAATTTTTGAAAAGGACAAAGTAATGTTTACTTGTAGAAGGGAATAGAATGTGGAGAGGGAAAACGAAAAGACCTATTGGGGCATTTGAAAATATTAGTATAGAATCAAATTCACAATAATGAATGCCTAAAAGTATTCATACTATTTAAAAATAGGTGATTAAAAAAACGCTTGGACCTGGGCGTTTGTCACACTTTTTTACCTCTTGGCGTATACTGTTTTCAGATTGTGAGGTGAACGCTTTGGATCAACCAATACGCATGAAAAATAATGGCCAAATAAGTATTGTCCTCGGTGCGCAACAAAGAGAATCCTCAAAAACTCATCCAAAGGAAGTTGTTCAAAAGAGAGTATCAACAACAGAGCATGAGGCACTCAGGGAAATTGAAGAAGAATTAAGTGCTCTTGTTGGAATGGATGAAATGAAAAAGATGATTAAGGAAATATATGCTTGGATATATATTAATAAGAAACGGGAATTAGCAGGTCTAAAAACTGGTAAGCAGGCGCTTCATATGATGTTCAAAGGTAATCCGGGAACAGGGAAAACAACTGTAGCAAGATTGATTGGCAAACTTTTTCAAAAAATGAATGTATTAACAAAGGGGCATCTAATAGAAGCCGAACGGGCAGATTTAGTAGGTGAATATATTGGTCATACTGCACAAAAAACACGTGATTTAGTTAAAAAAGCGATAGGAGGAATTCTTTTTATTGATGAAGCATACTCCCTTGGCAGGGGGGGAGAAAAGGATTTCGGTAAAGAAGCAATTGATACACTGGTCAAGCATATGGAGGATCGGCAGCATGAGTTTATTTTAATATTAGCCGGATACTCGAGAGAAATGGATTATTTTCTTAGCTTAAATCCCGGTCTTCATTCTAGATTTCCGTTAGTATTCCATTTTCCTGATTACAATGTCGAACAGTTGATGGAAATAGGTAAGCGGATGTTGTACGAAAAAGAATATGTGCTAAGTCATGATGCGGAAAGAAAATTAAAAGACCATTTATCATATGTAAAAATGATGAATCCGACTAGTTTTTCAAATGGAAGGTATGTCAGAAATGTAATCGAAAAATCGATTCGTTCACAAGCTATGAGATTGCTAAATAATCATCATTTTGATCGACATGATTTACTAACAATCAGAAGTAATGATTTATTGTTTCCAGATAACCAATAATAAAAACGGTTAGTCATGATGACTAGCCGTTTTTATTCCAGTTTTATTTGGAAGTTTCCACTTAAAGATATAGGATAGCACACGCAGCATTGTGATAATAGCAAATAATAAATAGAGTTCAATCGGTTCCTTTGCCAAACCTAGCCCGATAGCAAATCCACAAAGAATTGCCCAAACAGCATATATTTCGGATTGTAATACGAGCGGTTTCCTCTTCGCAAGAACATCACGAATAATTCCTCCGCCACTTCCGGTTAATACAGCTGCAACGATTATTGCACTTAATGGGTGCCCCATTTGTTTTGCATATAATGCTCCTTGGATAGCAAATGCGGCAAGTCCCATTGCATCGAAAAAATTCCCCCAACGCTGCCAATGACGTAATAAATTATGAGGGAATAAGAAAATAATTGTAATAGATAGTAACGCGATTTGGAAAAGGAGGCTTTGCTCCCAAAGTGCTGAGACTGGAACTCCAATGAGAAGATTACGAATTGCCCCTCCGCCAAAAGCCGTTACGATTCCTAATATATATGTTCCCAATATGTCATACTCTTCCTCCATTGCAATGATTGCGCCAGAAACGGCAAAAGCAATGGTGCCAATAATACTTAGAATTTCCCAAGTCATTGGGTTTACCTCCTAGAAGTATAGATAATCTATGATGATATGAAAAAATTAGGCTCTAAAATTACTAATATGTATGTTTATTATTTTCATCACAAATTTGATTTTATCACGATAAAACAGACTTACAAGAAAAATTTTTTTGTTTCATATTTTTCTGTTAAGATGAAATTACACATTCTCTTTATAAGTAAGAAGGGTAATGGCTAATATCAGATTTTAAAGGAGCAACAAGATGTTACAGTATTTAACTAATGGTGAGAAATTAAAGCCAATTATTGAAGAAGTTGAACAACAAATTAAACCAATTCACGAAAAAATAGATCAACGAATTGAAGAAAATCAGTTTAGGGTATTACAAAGTTTTCAAGCGAATCGTGTAAGTGATTCGCATTTTAATCCTTCTACAGGTTATGGCTATGACGATATCGGAAGGGATACCATCGAAAAAATTTATGCTGACGTATTTGGTGGAGAAGCAGGGCTAGTTCGTCCACAAATTATATCGGGAACACATGCAATTTCTATCGCTTTATTTGGCGTGCTTAGACCAGGAGATGAATTATTATATATTACCGGCAAGCCATACGACACGTTAGAAGAAATAGTCGGGATTCGAGGAAATGGTGTTGGTTCTTTAAAAGAATTTCAAATAGAATACAATACTGTTCTTTTAACAAGTGAAGGTACGATTGATTATGAGGGAATCAGAAAATCCATTAAATCGAATACAAAAATGATTGGTATCCAACGTTCAAAAGGATATGCAAATCGCCCTTCTTTTACAATTGAAGAAATCGAAAAAATGATCAAGTTTGTTAAAGAAATTAAACCGGATGTGGTTGTTTTCGTTGATAATTGTTACGGGGAATTTGTTGAAAACATTGAGCCCTGTCATGTTGGGGCAGATTTAATGGCTGGATCCTTAATTAAAAATCCGGGCGGGGGAATTGTAAAAACAGGTGGATATATCGTTGGCAAGAAGCAATGGGTGGATGCCTGTTCCTATCGCATGACATCACCTGGTATTGGTGCTGAGGCGGGTGCCTCACTTTATTCTTTACAAGAAATGTACCAAGGATTTTTCCTAGCACCTCATGTAGTTGGACAAGCATTAAAAGGGGCAGTTTTCACATCCGCAATTTTAGAAAAGTTTTGTTTAAATACACATCCAAAATGGGATGCGAAACGAACCGATCTTATTCAGTCTGTTCAATTTGAAGATCCGAATAAAATGATTGAGTTTTGCCAAGCAATTCAATTTGCTTCACCAATCAATTCGTATGTTACCCCATATCCTAGCTATATGCCCGGGTATAAAGATGATGTGATTATGGCAGCGGGAACATTTATTCAAGGAGCAAGTATTGAATTATCCGCAGATGGTCCGCTGAGACCACCATACACTGCATATGTACAAGGCGGATTGACATATACTCATGTGAAAATTGCTGTCTGTTTAGCATTAGACCGTTTATTAACGAAGAATTTAATATAAATGGAGCATTGAAAGCGTGTGAACCTTAGATTTCACGCGCTTTTTTATTTTTAGGCTATGTTATGTAGATAGTTAATTGGAGCTAAAACAACAGACTTTTAACAAAAGAAATTTGTTAAAAAAAGTTATGTAAGAAAATCTAACATTCTATTGACAATTAATCTAACATATATTAAAGTACTTATATAGTAAATATGAAAGGCGGAGTTTTTAATGAGTGGTAATCAAATTCGTCGTTCAATGCCAATCTTACCGATTGGTACAGTGATGCAATTAACCGATTTAACAGCCCGTCAGATCCGATACTATGAAGAACATAGTTTAATCCATCCGGCTAGATCAGATGGGAACCGCCGGCTATATTCTTTAAATGATGTCGATCAATTATTAGAAATTAAAGATTTGTTAGATCAAGGCATAAATATGGCGGGAATTAAGAAAATATTAGTTATGAAAAATGAACCAACTCCAACAGAAACAACTACAACAAAACAGGAAGTATCTAACGAAGAAGTGAGAAAAATATTAAGGGAAGAACTATTACAAGCAGGGAGATTTCAACGCCCTGGAATGCAAAATGAAAGACCGAGATTTTTTCACTAATTGACAGTTGATTTAAAAAATAGGACCCATAGGGAGGAAATTGTTTATGTCAAGGTATAATCGTAGTGACATTGAAAGAATAGCAGAAGAGCAAAATGTGAAATTTATTCGTCTTCAGTTTACTGATATATTAGGAACGATTAAAAATGTTGAGATTCCGATTAGCCAGCTTGGAAAAGCGTTAGACAATAAAATGATGTTTGATGGTTCTTCAATTGAAGGTTTTGTTAGAATTGAAGAATCTGATATGTATTTATTCCCTGATTTAGATACATGGGTAGTATTTCCTTGGACAGCTGAAAAAGGGAAAGTGGCCCGCTTAATTTGCGATATTTATAATGCTGATGGAACACCATTTGCGGGAGATCCACGAAATAATTTGAAACGTGTATTGAAGGAAATGGAAGAGTTAGGTTTCACTGATTTTAATCTTGGGCCTGAACCTGAATTTTTCTTATTTAAATTAGATGAAAAAGGGGAACCTTCATTAGAATTAAATGATAATGGGGGATACTTTGACCTTGCACCAACCGATTTAGGTGAAAATTGTCGTCGGGATATCGTATTAGAACTTGAGGAAATGGGATTTGAAGTCGAAGCTTCACACCATGAAGTAGCACCTGGTCAACATGAAATTGATTTTAAATATGCGCATGCATTAAAAGCATGTGATGATATACAAACATTTAAGCTCGTTGTTAAAACCATTGCCCGAAAGCATGGTCTGCACGCAACATTTATGCCTAAACCATTGTTTGGTGTAAGTGGATCCGGTATGCACTGCAACTTATCACTGTTCAAAAATGGTGAAAATGCTTTCTTCGATCCAAATGGTAAAATTGAATTAAGTGAAACGGCATATCAATTTATTGCTGGCGTAATTAAACATGCAACGAATTTTACCGCGGTCACCAATCCGACTGTAAACTCTTATAAACGTTTAGTCCCTGGTTATGAAGCACCATGTTATGTTGCTTGGTCTGCTAGAAACCGTAGTCCATTAGTGCGAATTCCGGCTTCACGTGGATTAAGCACACGCATTGAAGTCCGTAGTGTCGATCCTGCAGCAAACCCATATTTAGCAATGGCTGTTTTATTAAAATCAGGATTAGATGGTATTAAAAATAAACTTAAAGTTCCAGCACCGGTTGACCGAAATATTTATGTTATGAATAAACAAGAACGTGAGGAAGCAGGAATTATTGACCTTCCTGGAACATTGAAACAAGCATTGGAAAATTTAATTTCCGATGAAGTAATGACAAGTGCTCTTGGTGAACATATTCTTGAACATTTCCTAGAAGCAAAAGAGATTGAATGGGATATGTTTAGAACAACCGTCCACCCATGGGAACGCGAGCAATATATGCAAATGTATTAATAGTGAAACCCCTTGATACCATTGGTATAAAGGGGTTTTATTTTTTCCTCTTTTACCCCATTGAAGAAATCTAATCATCTCCTTAAATGGTAACCACCTCTAGTAACGATAAAATCGTTGCTCTTTTTTTGTTCATACGCCTTTCCGAAAATTAATGAGTTTTCATATTAATGAATAAGGAGATGATTTTATGAAAATTAATCAAAAATTTATCCCTGCTTCAAATACATTTACCCGGCCCGGGATTAAAATGGATCCGGAGTATATCACAATTCATGAAACTGACAATACGAGTAGAGGTGCTGACGATGTTGCGCATGCGAATTTACAATATAATGGAAATACGAGACAAGCTTCTTGGCATTTTCAAGTAGATGAAGATTCTATTTATCAATCCTTACCTACAAATGAGGTAGGATGGCATGCAGGTGACGGATATGGACTAGGGAACATGAAATCTATAGCTATAGAAATCTGTGTTAACAGTGATGGTGACTTTAAAAAGTCGGTAGAAAATGCTGCATGGTTAACTAAACACTTAATGAACGAACACAATATTCCATTATCGAACATCGTTCAACATAATCATTGGAATGGGAAAAACTGTCCACGATATTTAAGAAGTGGTGAAAAGGGAATTACTTGGAAAAACTTTTTAGACAAGGTGGAAGGAACACCTTCCCCAACTAAACCAGTCGAGGAACCAAAACCTTCTGCACCTTCCCCATCTAATGACAATTCATTTATAGGAAAACGAGTTGAAAGTATCTATAGCGGTTCTGATGGGGTAAATTTCTATTCTAAAGCAACATTTGATACCAATTATAAAGTTGGTATTTTACGAAAAGGTGATGGATTTCCGGAAGTACTGCAGAAAGTTAAGGTAGGCAGTGAATACATGTACAAAGTAAAAAATAGTAAAGGTGCTGTTTACTATGTAACAGCATCCCCAAGATATGTGAAGTTAGAAGGGGGATCTAAAATTGAAACAAAGCCGGGGTCAGGCTCCCCTCCGAAAACCAAAAAAGTTTATCTTCCGAAAACTGATTCAAGTTGGAGAGTTTACCCACTCAATAAAGCACCTGTAAAAGGAAATGAAGTTGGTTTTTTAAACCCTAAAAAGTTTGGAGGTTTATCATACGATATTTTAGGAAATCCCCAAAAGGATGTATATACAATTAAGACGGATGACTTTGGTAAGGTAAATATTTATGCTGCACCATCTACTGGTGCGGTAATTAAGTAATATAATTTAATTGCAACCTAAGCATAATAATTGGTTCAATTTTTATCATATTGATAAGCCTTTCGCAAACGAGTGAGGCTTATTATTTTGACTCACAATATATAAAAAATTAAGCTTTATTTAGAAGATCGTTAAAGTAAAAGTACCGATAAAAAAACATCCAAGTTTTGGGTAACATGACCGAAATCTGGATGTTTTTATTTTTGTTGAAAATCTTGCTTAATGAATGATGTGACGGTAAAGGCCAATAACTTTTCCTAAAATAGAGACATTATTTAAAATGATTGGAGCCATAGTTGAATTTTCTGGTTGAAGGCGAAAAAAATCTCTCTCCTTAAAGAAACGTTTTACTGTGGCTTCATCATCTTCTGTCATAGCAACGACGATATCCCCATTATTAGCTGTTTGTTGTTGGCGGACAATTACGTAGTCACCATTTAAAATACCAGCTTCAATCATACTTTCACCGACAATTTCTAACATAAAGATATTCTCATCAGCGGGTGCTAATTGTTCCGGTAATGGGAAAAACTCTTCGATATTTTCAATGGCAGTTATAGGCATACCAGCGGTAACTTTACCTAATAAAGGAACATTCACGACGTTCTGCTTAGGAATGCTTTCTGATTCAAAATCGAGAATTTCAATTGCCCGTGGTTTAGTAGGATCTCTTCTGATTAATCCTTTTGTTTCTAATCTTGATAGATGACCGTGTACAGTAGAACTCGAAGCAAGTCCAACAGCTTCGCCTATTTCGCGTACAGATGGCGGATACCCTTTTGCTTTAACTTCTTGCTTTATAAAATCCAGTATATCCTGTTGCCTTTTTGAAAGTTTTGTCATTATACACACCCCGACTATTTCGTAACTTTTAGATTAATTTCATTATAGCATTTCTCTACCAACTATACAAACATAAGTTCGAAAAAAACTGTTGACTAAAAACAAGTGTTCGCATTATAATAAAAATAAATAAACGAACATACATTCGAAGGTGGTTTTTTTATATGCTTATTCTATGGAAAAAATACTCTTATGTTATTATGTTAATTGTTCTATCATTAGTTATAGGTTTATATGCAATGAACACTTTTATAGATGACAAAAACTACCAGCAAATCACTGTATCCAAAGGACAATCACTTTGGGAAATTGCTCATATGTATTCAGAAGAGCATTCAATGAATCCTAATGATTTCATTGAATGGGTAACGAATAAAAATCATTTAACAAGTAGTAATATAAAAGCTGGAGATAAAATTGTCATCCCTGTTAAAATGAAAAAACAGTTGGATGACAGTAATCAATATGCTTTAGATTTGGAGTAATAGAAATGATGAAAGCAGTAATTTATTGTCGTGTTAGTACAACAAAACAAACCCAAGAAACATCACTTGAAAGGCAAGAGGCTGAACTAATCGAGATGGCTAAAATTTATAGATTCGATGTTGTTCAAGTGATTCATGATCAAGAAAGTGGCTATCATTTAGATCGTCCGGGGATTATAGAAATTCTTGACCTTATAAAAGAAAAAAGCATTGATGTGCTATTAATTCAAGACGAGACGAGATTAGGCAGAGGGAATGCAAAAATTGCTCTTTTACATTGTCTTTTTAAAGAAGGCATTAAAGTTTATAGTATTTCTCATCAAGGTGAATTAGAATTGTCCGAATCAGATTCCATGGTTCTAAATATTGTTAGTATGGTGGAAGAATACCAAAGGAAATTACATAATTTAAAAATAAAAAGAGGGATGAAACGGGCAGTTGATAAAGGATATCGTCCAGAATTGAATTTAAAAGATCATGGGAATATTCAAGGGCGTGATCGAAAGGAAATGCCTATCGATGAAATAGTCCGTTTGCGAAAGAATAACCTTACATTTGCTGAAATAGCAGCAACACTTAGAGGATTTGGATATGATGTTTCAAAAGCAACAGTGCATAGAAGATATCAAGAATATGTAAAGCAAGAATAACTACGAATGAAAGCTTAAGCTCTTTTCTTGATAACAAAGTATTTATCTAGTACTATTACTGTATCTTATACTGGAAAAGATAGTAGTTTCTATAGAAAAGGAGTAGCTATATGCTTTCTAAAGATAAAATAGCAAGAATTAATGAACTATCGAAAAAGTCTAAAGGAAAAGGACTAACTAATGAGGAAGCTAAGGAACAATCTCGTCTTCGACGCGAGTATTTAGAAAGTTTTCGTTCATCCATGAAAAATACGATTGAAACGGTACGCGTGATTGATCCGGAAGGAAACGATGTAACTCCTCAAAAAGTCCGCAATATCCAAGCGAATAAAAGATTACATTAATAATTAAATTAGTTCTTTTGATAAGGCTGACCAATCAGCCTTTTTTCGTGTATATATAATAATTCATTTAAATAAAAGATAAAAAACTATACTTTTCTTTAGTTGAGTTATAATATAAACATGTTTAATATTAATATTGGACTATATGATAGAGAGGATGTATAAAATTGTTTGACAATACAGACCAATTAGCAGTAACTACGATAAGAACACTTTCTATTGATGCGATTGAAAAAGCCAATTCAGGTCATCCGGGATTACCTATGGGCGCCGCACCGATGGCTTACACACTTTGGACTAGATTTATGAACCATAATCCGAAAAATCCGGAATGGTTTAATAGAGATCGGTTCGTTTTGTCAGCTGGACATGGTTCAATGTTACTATATAGCCTACTTCACTTGGCAGGATATGGTTTAAGCATTGATGATCTTAAACAATTCCGTCAATGGGGAAGCAAAACACCTGGACATCCAGAATTTGGACACACTAAAGGAGTCGAAGCAACTACCGGTCCATTAGGACAAGGAATTGCGATGGCTGTTGGCATGGCAATGGCTGAACGTCATTTAGCAGGTGTTTACAATAAAGATAAATTCGATATAGTTAATCACTATACATATGCACTTTGTGGTGATGGAGATCTCATGGAGGGGATATCCAGTGAAGCTGCATCATTAGCCGCACATTTAAAACTAGGTCGTTTAGTTGTATTATATGATTCAAATGATATTTCACTAGATGGTGATTTAGATAAATCATTTTCAGAAAGTGTGGAAGGACGATTTAAATCATATGGATGGCAATATCTTCGTGTAGAAGATGGAAATGACTTTGAAGCCATTTCTAGAGCACTTGAGGAAGCAAAATCCGATGTTACTCGCCCAACTATGATTGAAGTTAAGACAGTGATTGGATATGGTTCACCTAATAAATCCGGAAAATCTGCAGTCCACGGTTCTCCGCTCGGAGCAGATGAATTAAAGCTAACGAAAGACTATTATAAATGGACATTTGAAGAAGATTTCCACGTTCCGGCTGAAGTTTATGATCGTTTCAATGAAAAAATCGTAGAACCAGGTATTGAAAAAGAACAACAATGGGAACAACTTTTTGCAGAATATAAAAAGCAATACCCAGAGTTGGCTGCACAATTAGAACATGCCATCAAAGGAGAACTTCCGGAAAATTGGGATAAAGATATTCCTGTTTATGAAGAAGGAAAGAGTTTAGCAAGCAGAGCTTCCAGTGGTGAAGTTTTAAACGCCATTGCAAAAAATGTTCCAACCTTTATTGGCGGTTCAGCCGATTTAGCTGGTTCAAATAATACAATGATTAAAGGTGAAAAAGACTTTACACCTGAAAATTATGATGGACGGAATATTTGGTTTGGTGTTCGTGAATTTGCGATGGGTGCTGCAATGAATGGAATGGCATTACATGGCGGATTACAAGTTTATGGAGGAACGTTCTTCGTATTCTCTGATTATTTACGACCAGCAATCCGTTTAGCAGCGTTAATGAACCTGCCAGTAACCTATGTATTTACACATGATAGTATTGCGGTAGGTGAAGATGGCCCTACGCACGAACCAATTGAGCAATTACCATCTTTACGAACAATGCCTAATCTTTCTGTTATTCGCCCAGCGGATGGGAATGAAACAGCTGCAGCATGGAAACTCGCATTGACATCTAAGGATAAACCGACTGCACTTGTTTTAACACGACAAGGTTTACCTACGATTAAATCAACTGCAGAAAATGCTCAAGAAGGTGTCGCAAAAGGTGCTTATGTAGTGTCTCCATCTGAAAATAATCAAGCGGACGTAATTTTATTAGCTTCTGGCTCAGAAGTTAATCTTGCAATTGAAGCTCAAAAAGCATTATTAAATGATGGGATTCAAGCATCAGTAGTAAGTATGCCATCATGGGATCGTTTCGAAGAACAGACGAAGGAATATAAAGAGTCAGTTATTCCAAAATCAGTGAAAAAACGCCTTGCTATCGAAATGGCAGCTCCATTTGGCTGGGAACGTTATGTTGGTGATGAAGGAGAAATTTTAGCCATTAACGGATTCGGAGCATCTGCACCCGGTGCAAAAGTGATGGAAGAATACGGATTTACTGTAGAAAATGTAGTATCGCGAGTTAAAGCGTTACTTCAACAATAAAAAGTTTGGGAGGATAACCTTGTTATCCCCCTTTTTTAATACTTTATTTTCTTTCCGTTGTAATAAAAAATTGCTTTTCGACAAAAAAATCACCTATTTGAAACAGTTTTTGACAAAAAAATCAGAAATATTAGTCTAGAATAATAGGAAAGGATAAAAACTCGGGAGTGAAGTATCATGCGTGCCTATCAAATCTATTTAATAGAGGATGAGGTTGCAGAGTATTATTACGGACGGGAAAGAATGTTTTTTGATTTATTTTTGGAATACTATCAAGTAAAAGGTATTCTAAAACAAATTTTAGGTAAGCAAATAGAGTATATAACGAAACCAATACCTGTATTACATATCCATCATTTACTTGGACAAGCTTTTTCAAAGAAAAAGGATTTTGAACATAATAATAATTTTTATCGTTACATCGAAAATGACCTGTTCAATGGAGTAGAGTTATTTGTCGATGATTATATGCTTAGGCTGAATGCATGGGGGAACTATGACTCGGAATCGGCCTTTTTAGAAGTTTTGCGAAAATATGATGGACGATTACTTGCGATGGACCTCGAAAATGAGAGATTTGGCTGGTTGAAACCAATAAAAGAAAGAAAATTCGTTTGAAACATAATTGAAATATTGTATAATGATTGAGGATTTAGTACACTGTAAGATAGACAACATGAAGGAGGATTATTATGGCTTGGTATGTATACATTATCATACTTGTAGCTCTATTAGCTGGAGTTGCACTAGGATTTTTCATAGCACGTAAATATATGATGAACTACTTAAAGAAAAATCCGCCAATCAACGAACAAATGCTAAAAATGATGATGACTCAAATGGGTATGAAACCATCTCAAAAGAAAATCAATCAAATGATGAATGCGATGAATAAACAACAAATGAAGTAAGCCCTTGATACATAAGGGGTTATGGACTCATCATAGCATAAATTTAGATGGATTTTTAAATCAAAAGTTGAATTAGTGAATTTTTCTCAATAAATATTTATATATAATTGGTGAATCTTTCACTTATTATAAAAAGACCATTCTTTTCGGTTAGAAACTTAACCAGAGAGGAGTGGTCTTTTTATGTTACTGGAAGATGTAATAAGGGAGTATGACTATCATTGTTTGGCAAAAGGGTTTACAAAAAAGACGATGATAAATAAACGACAAGAGTTAAAACAAATGAAGAAATTCCTCTTAGAAAAGCGTGGAATTACAGAGTTAGAAGGTGTATCCGTCCACGACTTAAAAGCCTATGTGAGACTAAAACAACAAAGTGGATTACAACCGCAATCTATTGTTTCGATGTTCAAAATGATTAAAGCGTTCTTTAATTGGTGTTCTAAGGAAGAATACTTAAGTGAAAATATTGCAAGGAAAGTTGAAATTCCAAAAGTACCTAAAAAGGTATTAAAGGGATTTACATTACAAGAAGTTGACAAAATGATTAATAGTTTCTCTTATAAAAACTACTTTGAAGCGAGGAATAAAGCCATTATTGCCATGCTTTCAGATTGTGGACTACGAGCAAAAGAATTAAGGGAGTTGGAAACACTCAATGTAAAAGAAACTACTATTCTAGTTAATGGAAAAGGCAATAAGGAACGCTATATATTCATTAGTCCTGCATTAAAGAAGATTCTAATTCGATACGAAAGACTTAGGAAGGAATACTTTCATAATAAATACTATAATCCAAACTATTATTTCTTATCTTACAAAGGTGATTTAATATCACATGTTGGTTTAGATACTCTATAGCCCCTAAATGA
>NZ_NAZB01000108.1:0-2003 GCF_003055045.1 Heyndrickxia sporothermodurans | reverse complement strand
CTTTTATTTTGCCATACACATCCATAATTAAAATGTATAAAAATAGCCTTTTATATTGTCAATATAATACCAGATACATAATCTAGATTACTTTTAAATTTTATTTATTATATTTTTAAAGAATTAGTAATAATAAAGAATTAGGGTATAAAATATTTTTATAGTAGCTATAAAAATATTTTCACCCTTATTTTCCTGCTATAAAAAATTTTTATGGCGATTTATTAACAAAAATTGTGGAAAAACTACTATAAAAAAATTTTATAGTAAGCTAAATTTCCGCCATAAAAAATTTTTAACGCTGCCATAAAAATTTTTTATAGTATCTTTAAATTTTGCTATAAAAATTTTTTATAGCTTAAAAATAGAATTTATTTATAATTAGATGTAAAAATTTACAAATTAAAAAATTATATAAATCGAGTAGGAGGGGGTGACTAACCCCCGACCCCTCACACCACCGTACGTACGGTTCCGTATACGGCGGTTCACTTAAGTATGACGTAAATGGTTGTACCTATCTAACAGACTTTTCAGCTTTTGATTACGCCAAAATTTCAGGTTAAGCGTTGTGTGTAAGATTGGACTATTCGAAATGCGCCAATATTTCTTACGAGAATTTCCCCATTCATAGGCCTTCTCTCTTGGAACCCCAAGAGAGATGAGCCTTTTAGTTTTTGTTTTGGGTAGTTTCCATTGTTTCCAAAGGCACATTCGGAGTCTTCTTCGAACATGTTCATCAAGTTGTTTAAAGGGAGTTGGTGTATCTGCCAGGGCAAAATATCCGCACCATCCAACAAGGTATTCATTTAGTTTCTCAATACGTAGTTCCAATGGAATAGGTTTTGACCTTGATGTCATTTCCTTTATTCTACTTTTAGCTCTCTTTATACTTTCTTTTGCGATACGGATTTTCGGATTACGGTTTGATGTGAAGCTAAATCCAAGAAACTTTCGTTTCCACGGTCTGTCTACCGCGCTTTTCTCTTCATTTACCTTTAGTTTTAGCTTCTTTTCAATGAATGTAGTGATAGAACTCTTAACGCGTAAACCTGCCTTCTTGGTTTTCACATAAATATTACAATCATCTGCGTAGCGGACAAATTTGTGTCCTCTTTCCTCTAGTTCCTTATCTAATTCATCTAACATGATATTTGAAAGTAGCGGACTCAATGGTCCACCTTGAGGAACGCCTTCTTCGCTGATAATTTCTACACCGTTTATCATAATTCCCGATTCTAAATATTTTCTAATTAACTTTAGAATCGTCTTATCCTTGACTCTTTTTGTTAAGAGTCCCATAAGCATATCGTGATTGACCTTGTCGAAGAACTTTTCTAAGTCCATATCTATTACCCATCTGTAACCCTCTTCTATATATTGCCTTGCTTTCCTAACGGCGTCATGCGCTCTTCTTCTGGGTCTAAACCCATAACTATGCTCGGAAAAGGTTGGGTCATAGATTGGGGTTAATATTTGGGCAATCGCTTGTTGGATAAAACGGTCTGTCACGGTAGGAATACCTAATAAACGTACGCCGCCATTTGGTTTCGGGATTTCGACTCGTCTGACTGGCATAGGCTCATAGGTTCCGTCCTTTATTGAATTTCGGATTTCTTGCCAGTTTTGTAGTATATGCGCTCGTAGGAATTTTACAGGCATTTCATCTACTCCATGGCTGCCCTTATTCTTTTCGACACGTTTTAATGCCGAAAGTAGATTTTCCCGTGACAGTAGTCGTTCCATTATTTCGATACATCCTTTCACGTGAATATACGCTCTATTTGTGCCACTGTTTACTCCACCCTCTTAAAGTCCCCTGTGGAATTCACCACTTCCTCCTTTAAGTAAGTCCAGTTGGATTGTCTGTATCATCATAGACAGTGAACGCCTAGTGTATATTCTTCTTAAATGTTCAGTCCTTCCCTAACCATCTTAAGCTAGTCAGGTACTATGACCTCTGCTGACTTCTGGCTGTTCAGTGTAAGCCCCCAATCAAACAA
>NZ_NAZB01000107.1:0-1904 GCF_003055045.1 Heyndrickxia sporothermodurans | reverse complement strand
GTTCATTTAGGGGCTATAGAGGAAATATTCATATGAATTTAAGAAAGATCCATTTGGTATTACAAGAATAGAACTACCAGAAAAAATAAGTATTTTCTCGGATTTTATTGAAGATATTTCAACAATAAAAGAAGTGGATGAGTATATAGGATACGTTAAGAAAGTTTTAGAAGGGGTATATAAAGACTTTGAAATTACATTGAATGCTACGAGTGTAAATATCAAGAAAAATGTAACAATAGCTGAACATCATTATCGGATTGATGAACCTTTGGAAAATACAATAGAAACTGATGAATTTTTATAGTTGATGTTAATATGGAGACAGAAGATTGTAGAAGAGTATAAAGATTGAATGAAGGAATGGGAAGAAGCTTGTAGATGATTTCTATTTTTAATGACCTTGAAATAATATCAAGGCCATTTTTTTGTGCAACGGGCAATCGTACAGGACAGAAGGCAGCAATGAAGAAATTAGTAGATAATTATGATATAAATGCTGCACGTTCCAAAGGTGGGGCACACCATTAAAGGACCTAATGGAATCGTTTCAAAAAGTACAAAAGGAATAGATAATCCTAGACAGTTATTGGCAAGAGATAGTAGGGAACTTAGAAGAGTCTATGATGGCATACCGAATTCTACTTTAAAAGAACTTATTGAATTAAACAAAAAAATCTATCCAGAAATGAGGAAATAAAATGAATGATATTTTTGTGAAATCACTGTATGAGTCTATCGTTAAAGAGAACCTTCAACTATACAAAGACTTGTATGAAACAACGAATGTTACTTCTAAAACAGATGTTTATTGGAAAAAAGCTATTGGTTTTTACGATAGTTTAACTGACGAAAATAAAGATACTTTAATGAAGATAATTGAACAAACTATGATTGATACTATTTCAAACATGCTAGGAGTAATTGATGGAAGTTCGACTTTAAAAGATTGTTCGTTAGAACCTAAATTACTGCTCGATTCTATTGATACGGAAGGAGAACTCCAAGATTCGTTTTTAGAATTCATAGAGGAAAAGGATAGTAACAGCTAATTGGATTTTTTATTACAGAGGTCTTCATAAAGAGCACAGTTAGAATATATATTTTTTAATCTGTATATCCTAAAGATAGCATATCTCAATTGTCTTTCAAGATTTTTTATTTGTGTGGCTCCCCAGCGCTGTAAACCGTATTTCATATATAGAATAAGTGTAATTGTTGTAATCTCCACATGATATTTTGCAAAATGATAGCTTAAGAAATAATAAACCGAAGTGACAAAAAGATTTGGAAGACAATTAATGGTGGAAATATGCCAGTAATTAATCCGGCAGAATAGGAAGAGAGACTTTAAATATGGTATATACGGCTCTTGTTAAAAGGCTAGACTCACAAATTGAGGAAGAAGTGACAATTGAAATTGAGGTATTGAATTTACAGGATTTGCTTTTATTTGCCCTTATAAAATTGAATTAGAGAAAAGTTATCCTGTATCAATATGGTTTACTATCTTAGATGAGTTAATGATTCGTGAAATCTAGGAAGAGAAGAAAGAAATAGAACGTATTAGTTTGGGATATGAATATTATATAAGAGGTTTGTTACATGAGGATACAATTGATGCAGGGGTAGTTTTTACTGACGAAGATGAATATTTTTCAGATTATCCCGAATTGGTCGATAAAAATGTTGAGATCAGAGTTGACCGAATCAGTATAGAATTTTTAAGGACATCCACTAATAATAATTAAGAATAGTAGATGTACAAAAGAAAAAAATAATTGAATCATCGCTTTTACCCTTAGAATAATTAACTCTAGGGGTTTTTAAATAGTGCGAGTGCAAAATAAGAATACGATAGAATTATACGAACGAGCATCCGAGCAATTTCAGCCGATGAAGTA
>NZ_NAZB01000106.1:0-894 GCF_003055045.1 Heyndrickxia sporothermodurans | reverse complement strand
AAAAGTTTTGACAAAACGTTAAATAGTGAGGGAGTACCATGAATAAAAATATTATAAGAAATTTTTAAACAAAAAAAATTAATACCAGTAAGGAGGGAGTTTGTGAAAAAGAAAGGGTTATGGATTTCTAGCTTAATTGTTTGCTTCATTGTGTTATTTCTCTTTTGCATCAATTGGTATTTTCCCTATTCACCTTTTAGCTTTACTAAATCAATTTCCTATAATGCTAGTAATATTGTTGTAAAAGAATACCAAAGAGAAGTAAATGATTTTAAAGCGATCTACAATTCGGAGAAGAAAAACACACTAACCGACGATCGTACACAATATATTCTGCCAATGTTTGAACAGCAATGGTTAGTCAGTGGTAAACCAGTTAAGATGAAAGTATCCGATCAACTCCATACGATGTTAAATGAAGTAAAAGAGACGAAAGACATATTAATCGAACTAGCCTTTCGCGAAAAATATTCACTGGAAACGAAAGAATATTTAAAGATAGCCCTTTTAACATGTCTTTCCTTGGAGAATGAGATTGTCGAATTAAAAAACTCCAAATTCCATTCAAGATCGACCTTGAATAGACAAATTCACAATCTACATATGAGCTTTATTAGATGTTTTGATATGTATGCAACGTTTTATAAAGAGTATCGGCATTTACGATGAACGAGTTATGGGAATTTAAATGATTTTTAAGATGATGAATTATTGAAGACCTTCCTTAAACAAGCCTGGAAAAATTTATTTCACGTTTTAATCATCATATGCTAAATGAATAGTACAGGAAAAATGTTCATTGAATAATTCAAATGATCATAAGTACTAAGTGCATGTATTCGCTCAATTCGAGTAGATTAAGTCAGAGTCACTGATTAAGTCCATATAATTGTG
>NZ_NAZB01000105.1:0-2516 GCF_003055045.1 Heyndrickxia sporothermodurans | reverse complement strand
AATTTTAATTTATCAAATACAGATAAACTTTGTAAGCACTATATGATGTTTAAACAAATTCTTTAGTAGGTACAATACACTTTAAAAAGTGTACCCGATTTACTGTATTTCATTTCTTGTGAAATAACCCCAAATCATCAGTTACTACCATAAACATCCCCAAATACTTTACCTTCGCTTTCTCCTTGCCTTTTTAAATTTTTCGCAACTTTGACGTACATAGAACGATTGCTATGCTGAGAGGACTACTCCACCTCGATTAACTCCTGAATGTCGATGTCTAACACTTTGCATACCGTTTCTAATGTTGATAGATAAACCCTGTCCACATTGTCTGAACAAAGATGACTTATCGTATTGGGCCGCAGCCCTGTCATTCGTGCCAATTCACGTTGTGAAAGGTCACGTTCTTTAAGAATTTCCTTCAGTTTGATTGAAATTGCCATGGTAACTCCCTTTCTCTATTTCTTGCTACTTTTACGATACACAATAAATTTGTATCGGTAAAGGGGTTGATTGTATCGCTAAAGCCGCATACAATGAAATTACATAAAATATAGCGGCTAAGCGTTACGTTAATCCTAATTAGCGTAATGGAGGGGGGGAACATCATGAATATTATCGGATATATTCGAGTATCTACACAAGGTCAAGCAAGAGATGGATATAGCCTTGCTTACCAAGAGGATGAAATTAAAGCGTATTGTCAGGCACAAGGATACACGCTTTTACGCTTGTTTAAGGACGAGGGTATTAGTGGGGGCTAAAGTAGACGAAGAAGCGTTAGAAGTTGTTCCTAAAATATAAAATGATTGTTTTAAATCCTTGATTGGCAAAATGCCTTTGAAGGTATCTTTTTTGGGCAACCTATCACCGACAGTAGTTGATTTGCTTTACCTTTTTTATTATTTATTAACTGAGCACCTGATTGTTTTATAGCAGCAAGTGCTTTTTGTTGATAGTATTAATAAGGATGGAATATTACATGAATACTGTTTTTCGGAATTTATAGCTTATAAAGGTAGTACTATCCTGATCCTGTTCTAACAAAAATTACAATTAATGAAAAAAGGAAGAGCACTTTTCTGGAAAGATGGTACAGTTATAGAACTTCATCATTTAATCCAAAGAGAGGCAGGTTCAAGGGTAGAAATTCCTGCGAGTATGCATGATGAATATAATAAAATTTTGCATGGTTTGGTAGAGAACGGTAGGAGCTTTAGAAATGATCCTGTATTAAAAAAGCAGTACTTATAATTTTAGGAGTAAGTATTGGAGATGGAGAGCTAGGCAAATAGATAAAAGTGAACTCTATAAGGAGGAACCTTGATTGGATAAAGAGGAATTAATAAACTTTATTAATGAACATAAGGAATCAGATGACTTTACAGGTGGAGTGGATGAAAGTCAAATTAATTCTATCCAAAATGAGCTAGGGGTGGAATTACCAGAAAGTTATAAGTGGTTCTTAACTACCTATGGTTCGGGTGGGTTATTCGGAGTTGATATTTTAGGAGTGGCTAAGTCAAATAGAGCTCCTGTTGTTGTTAATACAAAGAGATATAGAGATATAGAGATTTAGGAATGGACAAGGATTTAGTAGTTATTGAAGATGCTGGAGAATAAGCTTATTGTCTATATATCAGTGAAATGGAGAATAATGAGTGTCCGGTAATAGTGTGGAATAGACTAGGGGGACTTGATGACTACAATACAGCAAAGAATTTTTATGAGTTTTTATCTCAAAGGTTGTTGGATGCAAAAGAAGCATGGGAAGAAGACTTTTAAGATAGATAAATAGAAAGAAATTATAATAGATATTAAAAAAATAAAAACACTTGATAGTTGACCGTTGATCTTAGTACATTATCGGTCATTTTTTTGTATTCCTGTAATATAAGTGATTAAGTTTTATTGTTTCCAAAATCATCAATTCTTCGAACTATGTAATGTGAGCCCGAATTAAAATGTGGTAAATAAAGCTAAAGTTGAAATTGATGGGGGTTGAAAAAGTAGCTAAATCGAGTTCTTTCCAAAGAAATGGAATCGTGTTGATGTGTTAAAAGCTATTGATAGGTTCTTATAAATATATAGGTGAAACTTCATCTGGAATAAAAATTGAAATGTTCTTAAAAAAGGACGGTTCAATAGCTGTTGTTTTGTGCAATCGAAAAATACATAGTTTTGCAGCGGGGAATGCAGAGAATTGCAACTTGACATGGAGCCTCTACGGGCATGACTACCAAGCCAAGAAGCCAGCAGTATCAAGGGCTGGCTTTGCCAAACAAGGCTAACATGCCCGCCTCTCCATGTAAAGTTGGGCTACGCCAAATTCTCTGCAACATTGTGTATTTTTATTTTGCAATAAACAAGCTGTAGCTGTAGTAGCCTATCCATTATATAATAAATAGCATAGAAGGTGATAAATAATATGAAACGGATTAACCCCCGAATTTTGGACAGTATTTCTCTTAATCTCACTTTATCTTAAAACTACATTCTTTTTCGTTTCCTTT
>NZ_NAZB01000104.1:0-1725 GCF_003055045.1 Heyndrickxia sporothermodurans | reverse complement strand
AATGATTCCGTCAATGGCATGTTGTAATTGTTCAATTTGTTCATTCAATGCTTCCAGTCGTTCTTGAATTTGATCCATATCAGCACGAAACCCATGAACATCAAGTACTTTCATTCTCTCACCAGCTTTCTACTTCATCGGCTGAAATTGCCCGGATGCTCGTTCGTATAATTCTATCGTATTCTTATTTTGCACTCGCACTATTTAATAACCCCTAGAGTTAATTACTCTAAGGGTAAAAGCGATGATTCAATTATTTTTTTCTTTTGTACATCTACTATTCTTAATTATTATTAGTGGATGTCCTTAAAAATTCTATACTGATTCGGTCAACTCTGATCTCAACATTTTTATCGACCAATTCGGGATAATCTGAAAAATATTCATCTTCGTCAGTAAAAACTATCCCTGCATCAATTGTATCCTCATGTAACAAACCTCTTATATAATATTCATATCCCAAACCAATACGTTCTATTTCTTTCTTCTCTTCCTAGATTTCACGAATCATTAACTCATCTAAGATAGTAAACCATATTGATACAGGATAACTTTTCTCTAATTCAATTTTATAAGGGCAAATAAAAGAAAATCCTGTAAATTCAATACCCTCGATTTCAATTGTCACTTCTTCCTCAATTTGTGAGTCTAGCCTTTTAACAAGAGCCGTATATACCATATTTAAAGTCTCTCTTCCTATTCTGCCGGATTAATTACTGGCATATTTCCACCATTAATTATCTTACAAATCTTTTTGCCACTTCGGTTTATTATTTCTTAAGCTATCATTTTGCAAAATATCATGTGGAGATTACAACAAATAGACTTATTCTATATATGAAATACGGTTTACAGCGCTAGGGAGCCACACAAATAAAAAATCTTTAAAGACAATTGAGATATGCTATCTTTAGGATATACAGATTAAAAAATATATATTCTAACTGTGCTCTTTATGAAGACCTCTGTAATAAAAAATCCAATTAGCTGTTACTATCTCTTTCTTCTATGAATTCTAAAAACGAATCTTGCAGTTCTCCGTCCGTATCAATAGAATCGAGCAGTAATTTAGGTTCTAACGAACAATCTTTTAAAGTCGAACTTCCATCAATCACTCCTAGCATGTTTGAAATAGTATCAATCATAGTGTGTTCAATTATCTTCATTAATGTATCTTTATTTTCGTCAGTTAAACTATCGTAAAAACCAATAGCTTTTTTCCAATAATCATCTGTTTTAGAATTAACATTCGTTGTTTCATACAAGTCTTTGTATAGTTGAAGGTTCTCTTTAATGATAGACTCATAAAGTGATTTTACAAAAATATCATTCATTTTATTTCCTCATTTCTGGATACATTTTTTTGTTTAATTCAATAAGTGCTTTTAAAGCAGAATTCGGTATGTCATAGACTCTTCTAAGTTCCCTAACAAACAAAAGGTGAGCCAACATCTCTTGTAGCCCACCTGTGAAGTCCTTTATTAATTTTAGATAGATTTAATTCCATAAATCCTATATCTATTTTTTCATTGATTTTTGATAGCTGGTTAAAGGTACTTTCATCCTTGTACCGAAAAAGTGTCCAATCCCAGTTGACAATCAAGTGTACTAAGCTTGTATGTTTTTAAGAAGCATAGATTTGTAAGATTTATATTATCAGTATGAGGTCATCACTACTACTGCATTAAACTTACGAGTACGTTAATCGGATTAACCCCCGAATTT
>NZ_NAZB01000103.1:0-4759 GCF_003055045.1 Heyndrickxia sporothermodurans | reverse complement strand
TCTATCAATTTTAGAAAACTGTGCGCAGCTGGGCTTAAAAGTGCCTAATGTATTGGTTGATAAATTGCATGTAATTCAAGATGAAAAGGAGGAAGATGAATAATGACTGAAATTGTTGTAATTGACCCAGGACATGGCGGTAAGGATCCAGGAGCATGTGCCAACGGATTAAAGGAAAAAGATATTGTTTTAAAAATATCGAAGTATGTAAAACAATATTTAGACGATTTATATACTGGACATAAAACATATTTAACCAGGTCAACTGACGTATTTTTAGAACTTAGTGAGCGTGCTGATTTTGCTAATAATAAAAAGGCTGATTTATTTGTCTCTAATCACATCAACGCGGGTGGCGGTACAGGTTTTGAAAGTTTTGTATATACGACAATCAATGGTGGCGCTACTGAAAAAATGCGCTCTGCTATCCACAATGAAGTGATGACAGTGTTCAAAGATTTTAAAGATCGTGGAAAGAAAAAGGCGAATCTTGCAGTAGTAAGAGAAACACATATGCCTGCAACATTGTTAGAGCATGGATTTATTGACACCAAAAAAGATGCTGATTTCCTAAAATCTGATGCAAATTTAAAGGCAATTGCAAAAGCCGAAGCAAAAGGAATTGCTAAGGCGTTAGGATTAAAAGCTAAATCTAAATCTAAACCTACGCCAAAGCCAAAACCTTCAACTGATAAGGACAAGTCATTTTATAAAGTCCAAACTGGTGCTTTTGCAAGCAAAGAAAATGCCGAAAAGTTGGCTAAGGAATTAGAGAGAAAAGGGTATAAAACGTACATCGTAAAAGAATAATATGATTATAAAAGCCCTTCCGATTGGAGGGGCTATTTAAAATGGTAAATTGTCATTCGTGACTTTATTAATATTCCGTTTTTCTAATGTTTTAACCTGCTCGGTGATATCGATGTTTTCACAAATTATTTTTTCTATTTCTACATCCAATGATGTTTGTTTTTTGATTTCCCTCCAAAACTCATATGCCACTTGTTCTTTACTTCTTCCTTTAAGAGGGAATTGTCCTTTTTGTAATGTCCTATTATTTATACCTGCAACAATATAATGTATTTCTATAACAGTGTACATTTAAACTCCTCCCACACTAAAACCGCCCATAAGGACGGTTTAATTTTCTTTTAGAATTGCATCATATATTTTCCAATTAAAATTCAAATTGTAATCACCACGAGACTCTAAACTACCTTGGACAGTTACTTTGTCACCAGGCTTAAGATTATTGAATTGATTTTTATCTTTGTATTTTGCTGTAAATGTATAAAACAACTTCTTAGAATCCCCTAATTGAGACCATGATTCATTTTTGTAATCTTGACCTCCATAAACAAACAATTGGCTTGTTCCAGCTCTTACTACGGTTCCTGACCACGTTACTTTCTTTTTAAAGAGTTGATTATCCCATACGAGAGTTTTATCTTTACCCAACTTCTTATATTCCTCGACAAATTTTAAGAAGTTGTTACTTTCTAAGGCAGATACGGCATTAGCCCCTATGCTAACACTTTTTTCTTTATCTTTTTTATTTTCCTTCTTCAAGTTTGCAACAGCTGCCTCTGTTTTTTCCTTCTGTTCATCATCATTTGAAATATCTACAACTAACGCAATAATAACAATTATAAAAAATGCTGCAAATATTCCCAAAGCGATTTTAAAATTTTTCTTCAACTTTCTTCCTCCCTTAATTTATAGATATCCTCAAATTTTACGTTTAGAAGCTGGCAAAGTTTCATCAATTGTGGCACAGATGGATATGTTTTGCCATTGCACCAACTTGAGATAGTATTTTGAGAAACTTTAAGAATGACCCCAATATCCTCTCTAGTGTATGGAGATTGTTTAATCCATGCTCCTAATAATACCACTATTTTAATTTCCATTATCATCACCTATAAATATATTCGACAATATCTAAATTAAAACCTTTCAAAGACTTCTTGTAAAAATACAAGAAAATTTGTAAGGACAACTTCTAAACGATCATTCCAAATCGTATGCTTTATCAAATACCAATTTTAATGCCGCCGTAGTAGCTTGACCTGGAATATGCCAAATGTATGCCTGATGTTGTTTTATCGGCAACCAATCTACTGAATCAAAAATACTCAATCGCAAGGATAACTTACTACGTAAGTTCCAAGGGGTGGCGCTGGAAAGGAGGATTGATCGCATGATTTTTGAAGTAGTATCTACAGCTTTGATGGGCGGCTTGGCTTTACAAGCTCATCTCTCTAAAAATGGAGCCGGCAATGATTCAAAAAAATTAAATAGGATTTTTACTTTGTCTGGATTGAATGTGAAGGATGGCAGCCAAACGCTCACGGCACAATTGGTCAAAAAGAAAAATTATGATTGGGGGACTGAATATCGTTATCGAATTCCACTGGGAAGGAGTTTTGAGGATTATTTGGCTAAACAAAAAACGATTGAAGCAGGGATAAATACCAGGACTGTAAAGCTGCAGTTGAAAGACCTTCGGGAGCTTAAAATTGATAAGAATATCATCGCGAATATAAAAGGCCTCTACTCCAAGAAATTAACGGATAAGAAGGAAATTGAGCTCTCGTATGATGGGATGCTAATCATTAGAGTTTACAACGAATCTTTGCCTACCCAGGTTGATCTTGGAGAGGGCAAAGGGTGGAAAGTACCTTTTGGAGTTACACGGGAAAAGAATAAGCCTGTATATCACGACTTTGAAAAGATACCCCATTTAGCACTTGGAGGGGCTACCCGATACGGTAAATCAAATTTGATCAATTGCATTATCGCATCACTTATTAGGCAGCAACCCAATAATGCTAAATTCCATTTAATTGACCTTAAGGGCGGTGTTGAGTTGTGTGACTATGAAAACATTAAGCAGACTGTTTCTATCGCATACGAACCGGAGGAGGCCTTAGAAGTTTTAAAAAATGCTTATGATCTCATGAGAAAAAAGCAGGAAGTGCTTAAAAAAGCAGGAAAGAAAAAAGTCCAGGATGCAGGAATTACAGATCGTCATTTTGTCATCATCGACGAGGTAGGTGAACTTAATCCTGATGAAGCAGTCGATAAAAAAGACATTAAGGATTCAGATGGAAATTTCATAAAAAAGAGTGAAAAAACCATTAAGCTTGAGTGTCAAAAATATATGTCTCAAATTGCACGTTTGGGCGCGGGCTTAGGATTTCGTCTAATATTGGCGACCCAATACGGAACCGGTGATGTGATTCCCCGCCAATGTAAGCAAAATAGTGATGCAAAGCTTTGTTTCCGTGTACAATCGGGAACAGCGTCACGAGTAGTATTAGACGAGGAAGGAGCAGAAAAGCTTCCTGAAATAAAAGGTCGGGCCATCTATCAAACTGCCGATAAAAGGTTAATTGTTCAGACCCCTCTTATATATGAGGGAATTATAAAAGAGATAATCGAACCTTACACCATAGATAAAGGAGGGGCGTCAATTGGATCAACTTACACAAAGGCAAGAAAGAATATTGCTGTCATTGAAAAAACTGGACTTTCTTAATCGTGACCAACTTTCCAAAATCCATAGACTCGGTAAAGTCCGTAATACTAACCGCATTCTAAATGCTCTATCTCCATACCTATCGAATTTCCGCGAAGAATACTCGACAATCTACTATCTTAACAGTCAAGGACGGGAATATGTAAACTCTCAAAAAATTAGGCGTAAAAATCAATTTGTTAATCACATCATCATGAGAAACGATTTTTATATCTTTTCGAAATGTCCGGCCGTATGGACAAATGAAGTGAGAATTAAGGATAACCACCATTCTGTAATCTGTGATGCTCTATTCCAAATAGATAAACGTTATTATTTTTTAGAGGTGGATTCTACCCAAAAGATGAAAGCTAATCGTGCTAAAATTCAACAGTATTTGGGACTTTTTAAAGGGGGAGCGATAAAAGAACATTTTGGGCATTTTCCCGGTCTCATATGGCTAACTAGAACAGAATTGAGAAGAAAGCAGCTAATAGAACTATGTAAAGGATTACCGTGTAAAGTGTACACTATCAATGAAATTAGATAAGGAGGAAATGGCATGAAGATTTATCGGTTAGAAGGAACTACTTTTAAAACAGGTGAGTACTTTTTGATTTACACATCTGATTTAAGCAAGTATGCGAAAGAGTTAAAAGACATAAAAATTGCCGATGTCATGGGATGGAGGGGAAACCATGAAAACAAAATCAATAGGATTTAATGAGTTTATGGATGGATCCTACAAGGCAAAGGAAAGGACGCGGAAACAAAAAACAATAAAATCGACTGTCAGCGTTGCTGGCTCAATTGCTATCCCTCTTGTATTAACGGGAGGTATAGGTGCAGTAGGTTTGGTTTTGACGGGTGCTAAGGCTTTAGCTGCCTCTACTAGCCCTGTAGCATTACCTGTTGCAGCTGACGCGGTTCCTGCAGGTGCTAAGGAGTGGATGGGAGAACAAACTTTATCGGCATTAGCGCATGTATTAGATCCTGTGGTGGATATATTAGTTGCTCTTTCTTTTCCTATTGCGTCTGTGGTAATTGTGGGGGCGTGCTTTATGTTTATGTTTGGAAATTCGGAAAAGGGTTGGACTATGATACAAAACGCTGGCTTAGGTTATGTATTAATTCAAGTTTCCCCACTTATTCTTAATGTTCTAAAACAAGTGGGGAATGCTGTTTAAGGTGTTTACTTTTAACGAATTAAAATAGTTGTATTTATGATACGCTAGCAAC
>NZ_NAZB01000102.1:0-948 GCF_003055045.1 Heyndrickxia sporothermodurans | reverse complement strand
CCACTTCAGCCTGTTCGAGCGTATAAGCTTTGTATACTTTCTTTAAATCATCCATTACCACTTTACGATTTTTAGTTGGGACATACTTCATATTATTTCGTAATTGGTGGATAACACATGACTGAATAGTAGTATCTGGAAATGTTGCATTAATAGCTTCGGAGAAGCCAGAAAGCCCGTCTTTACAAGCGATTAGGATGTCTTCGACACCACGGCTTTTGAGCTCCTGACAAACATTTAGCCAAAAACTAGCACTCTCATTTTCACCTATCCAAATACCAAGGATGTCTTTGACTCCATCAGTATTAATACCTAAAACTGTATATGCAGCTTTACTAACAATTCTATTTTCATGTTTCACTTTAAAGTGAATCGCATCCAAAAACACAATTGGATAAACAGGGTCTAGTAGACGAGACTGCCATTCATAAACAAGAGGTAATATCTTATCCGTAACTTTACTTACCAAACTTGGAGAAACATTCACACCGTAAATATCCTTCATGTGACTTTCAATATCTCTAGTCGACATTCCTTTTGAATACAGGGTTATAATCTGGTCTTCCAGCCCATTGATGGATGTTTCGTATTTTTTAATGATTTGAGGTTCAAAATCTCCTTTACGATCTCTTGGTATGCTTAATTCGGTCTCACCAAACTTACTTTTAATCGTCTTTTTACTATACCCATTTCGGCTATTTCCCGAGTTATTGCCCCTTGAATCGTGTTTTGAGTAACCTAGATGATTCTCGATTTCTGCTTCAAATACCTGTTGAAGAGTCTCCTTAAAAAGATCCTTAATCATGGCATGTATATCGTCAACAGTTTCACATTGACCAGCCAATTCCCTGATTGTCATGTCCTTAAAATTTTGCATTAATGATCATCTCCTAGTTATAATTATTAGAAAATTATGACCATTTACACAAAATTTTATACATTCTCTTA
>NZ_NAZB01000101.1:0-1275 GCF_003055045.1 Heyndrickxia sporothermodurans | reverse complement strand
GCAATCATTAACGCAGCTGATATTCATAGTTATCGTTTAAAATCAGATGTCGCCAAAGGAATTGATAAAGTAAGGCACGGTTTAGTTATTGGGGAAGGATATAACACCCCAAAAACCGTTATTGACGGTGACGGTGTGGAACAATACGAAATGAATAGTTTATCATGGAAAGCTATTCAAGAATTATCCCAGCAAAACGAAAAATTAATTTTAAAAATCGCTAGTCTTGAAGAGAGATTAGCAAAATTGGAGGTAACTTAAATGGCTAAAGTAGAAATCGAAAATCAAAAATTAATCCCAACCGTAAACTTTATGTACAATCTTAAACTAGCAAGAAAGCAGTCTCGTTTCCGTCGTCACTTTATCAATCTATTAAATGAGCGATTAAAGCGTTACGAGGACGACCGCAAGGAACTACTTGAGGAACACGCCAACAAGGATGCCGACGGGAAACCTATTATTAACGATAACCAATATGATATTAAAGATATGGCTGCACTGGACAAGGATTTAAAGGAACTGAATAAAGAAAAATTAGTCATTGAGGGTGGTGATAACCGTGAAATGATTCGTACCATAAAGCAGGTTTTAATTAAGTTTGAAAATGAAGAGTACGAGGGGCAAGAATCAGAGATTTATGACTATCTTTGCGAACAGTTTAAAGTAGACGAAGAAGGAGAGGATAACGAATGAAAATAGTTTTGACTGGAAATAACAACAACTACAAAAATGGCTATAACGGGGAATACGAAAGCGTTAATATTAATTTTGTCGCCATTGGTGATCCGGCGATCAATCTAAGTGGCTATGTAGAGGTCACAAAAGAACAATATGATGAAGCTAGAGATTCGGATGATAATCTAAAGAAACTAGTCAAGCAGGAGATTATTAATAAATTACAGGAAGAGGGAGCCAAGTAAAGGCTTTTTTATTTTGATTAAAAGAGGGCTAATGCAGTCCTCTTTTTCTATTAGAAAGGAGAAAAATCATGACGTTAGAATTAGTTAGAGTTTATCTGTTTGGAACGGTAAAATTTTTAGATTTGCTAGCCATCGCAATGCTAGTTGATGTCATTACCGGGATTGCAAAAGCATGGAAAGAAAAGACTTTACGAAGCCGAAATGCATTGTTTGGGTATGCCCGTAAAATCGGCATATTTGGGATTATCATCGCTGCCAATATCATTGACCAAATACTCACATTAAATGGGGCTGTGGCTTATGCTACGGTCATTTTTTATATCGCTAATGAGATTCTATCAATTTTAGAAAACTG
>NZ_NAZB01000100.1:0-985 GCF_003055045.1 Heyndrickxia sporothermodurans | reverse complement strand
TTCATTTAGGGGCTATAGAGACACTACTATTAATGAAGTTAATCCCGAAGAAATTGATAGTTTTTTGTTACCAGGTTGTATGGATATTATGACGCTTATAGACAAACATGAACTGTTTGAATTTATTA
Organism: Heyndrickxia sporothermodurans; assembly: GCF_003055045.1. Lineage (NCBI taxonomy): Bacteria > Bacillati > Bacillota > Bacilli > Caryophanales > Bacillaceae > Heyndrickxia > Heyndrickxia sporothermodurans. The sequence continues at coordinate 857 of NZ_NAZB01000100.1, read as the reverse complement.
ATCAAATAGCTGCAAAAGAAATTGTCATTGCAAGTATCTCCAGCTCTCCGTTTCTTTTAGCAAAAGCAGGTATTTTAAGGGGGAGAAAGTTTACGGTTGGGTTGACAGAGGAAGCTATGGATAAGTTAGGCGTTTTCGAAAAAGAGAATTATTGTAAAGACATTGTAGTAATAGATGGAAATATAATTACGGCAAGAGGAAGAGGATTTATTAAATTTGGAGTATATTTTGGAAAAGCATTAAACCTTGAATTCGATGAAGGATGGTATCATGAATGATTCTAATGTTTTTATTCAATACAAATTATATGGATAAAAAGGAAACTAAGTACCGCCTGTTGAATTAAAATAAAAAAGATTAAGGGGCAAAATTTTCGTCCCCTAGATATGTTCAAGAGGACGAAAATTTTTAAGGTAATCGAAAAAAGTGTGGAATTTATATTTATTCATGAGAGTAACGCTTTGAGAGTTTCTCCTTATGAGAATTAAACACTTCTTCTAAAGAAATGTTATATTTATTAGCAATTACAATAACGTTACCCAATACATCTCCTAATTCTTCTATTAAAGCCTTTCTATTGTCCTTAAACGATTCTGCAACTTCGTCAGGTCTATCCCTCCCAATCTCAAGGGCTCTTATTGCTCGTGCTACTTCTCCAGTTTCCTCCGCTAAAAAGCCAATTCGAATAAAAATGTCTAGTTCAGACCAACCTCTATTCTCATAGTATTCATTTACCCATTGTTGAAATTCAGTTACATCCATTTTTTCTCACTCCTTCACTATCGTAAAGTTTAACAAATCTCTCAGACTTTTGTATAATATAAACGCAGAATTTGTGGTATTGTAAAAAGTTCTAT
>NZ_NAZB01000099.1:0-519 GCF_003055045.1 Heyndrickxia sporothermodurans | reverse complement strand
ACCACTATCGTGGTTACAAAAAAGACGTTTTTCGTTTTGTTCAGTTTTGAAGGATGAATTCTTCAAAAAAATATGCAATATATAAAAACAACGACAAGGAGTTCTTCTTCCATATCGATGTTTTTTATTTCCGAAAATGTGGGCCTATAGCTCAGCTGGTTAGAGCGCACGCCTGATAAGCGTGAGGTCGATGGTTCGAGTCCATTTAGGCCCACCATATAACATCTTCGGGGCCTTAGCTCAGCTGGGAGAGCGCCTGCTTTGCACGCAGGAGGTCAGCGGTTCGATCCCGCTAGGCTCCACCAAAAGATAAAGTCAATAAAGATATTATTTTTAGATAATTTCTAAATTGCACTTTGGGTAAAATTGCTCCTGCGGCAATGCTTATTCGAGGAAGATTAGGTTCACCTCGGAGCAAGGCAGCATGAAGCAAATGCTACGATGATTAATCATGATGTGATTGAAATCAGTAGCCTTGTTCTTTGAAAACTAGATAATATGAGAAATAACCAAGTAATA
>NZ_NAZB01000010.1:0-35789 GCF_003055045.1 Heyndrickxia sporothermodurans | reverse complement strand
ACTTTTTACTTGCAAAACACAGCTCAAGACCATTTGCATTGATTTTGGTAGTAGACATTTTTTTTAGATTATAGTTGTAGTATTCCAATTTACTAGTTTTCTCTAATAAATTACTTTGTAATAAAACTATTTCATTTTCAGTTGATGATGGTCGCACTTTTGAATTGGTCTTTTCTTTTTGTGAGCAACCAAATAAAAATAATATACTGGCTAGAATAATTAAATATTTCCTTTTCATTTAAACCCCCACCTATAAATAAAAAATGCTGTCCTATGAATAATATAAAACGTTCTAGGACAGTCACCTTTTTAAAGAATTATTTTTAATTTAAAAGACTACTTTTCTTTAAGTCACCCGGCCAAACAAATTTTCCTCTATTATAATCTAAATCATAACCCATAAGTTGCCAGGCTCTCCATACTAATTGTGAACAGTAGAACTTATCGGTAGTAGTTTTATTACCAAATGCAAAGTTATAAGGTTTGTTTAGAAATGACTTTGCTAATCCCACAGCAGATTTTTTTTCAGAAGCTGTAGCACCTATAACATCATGTCTTGTAGCATCGGGATATCTTTGTCTAAAATTATTTGTCCAATATCTTACCCCATTTTTACTAGCAACCTTTTGGTTGCCAAAAGATTCAATAGTACTGTATTGATCAACAACTATTGCTGCATGTCCACCCACCCAAGAACTACCGGATGAACTACCGCCACTCATTGTTATTAATACAGAACCTGTTATTCCCATTGAACCATCTGGTTTGGGTTCTGCAAAAGGAGTTACTTCTTCACTTTGTCCAGATTGCTCCGTATTTTTGTTCAAACTTTTTCCTTCTTTTTCAAGATTAATCAATTCCTCATAATCCTTTTTCCCTTGCTCATATTCTGCATAATCTGATGATGTCCATCCTTCGAACTCATTTTTCGAGTTTTCCTCTGCATTGGCGTTTGTAACGTGTGAAGCCAAAATTAAACCTGAGGAAACGACCAAAGATAATACAAATTTCTTCAAAATCTCCACCCCTATCAGAATTTTTAGATTGTTACAAAATGATAATAACACTATTTTCGGAAAAAATATACATAAAAAATATTTTTTTCTACTATAGTAATCGCGTGTAAGTTTTTTCTTTTTTTGCAAAAAAGCACATATGAATTGGCCTAAAAAGTTGATTATATAATAGAGAAAACCCATGCATATAAAAAAGATTGATCAAAATGCTTGGGTTTGACTTTGAGTAGATTTAGTTTTTATAAAAAACTTCCACATTAAATCAGAATGAAATATCTCCGGATAATTTATAAACTTCGGAACCATATTTCAAATTTACAATTACTCTTAGTGGGTATTTTATACTATATGTAAATGTAGTATAAGAACACTATAACTTTCCAAAAAAATAGATCTTATATACTTATGTAGAAATAACAATTTTCAAGGAGGGGTGCTATGAATATTACACTAGGAAAAGATGAAAGAGTAACCAGTTCTGAGCAGTTTACTACTAATCTAGTTCTTTCATGGTTAAAAGCAGATTTTTCTTTAACAAATAAGAGAGTGGTAGGTTTTCAACCAAACACATTATTTGGTTTGTTTCCACTCGGGAGAAATGAAGTTTCATTTCTCTAAAAAATATTAAAATTGGGTTTAAGTACTCCATCCTATCCCCTCCATTCAAGTGGATTAGAGCGAAAGGAACCTGACTCCTGCGGAATATAGAGGAAAGGTCGAGACCCCACAGGCGGAAGCCGAGGAGGCTCGACTTCTCACCGCGAAAAAGCAGGTTCCTGTAGCGGAAAAGAACGGTCCTTGTTCCTCCCGAAAACAACAAAGAGGAAATATACTTTTTTCCTCACAACCTTTACGGAAAGAGCCTTAATAAAACACCGAAACTGTTTGTGCCGGCAGTTGCAGACTTTTGGATTCAATCGTAATGGTAATTTCCTTTTCACCGCTTTCTTGTGTCGTTGAGAAATTCAATAAACCATTACCTTGTGCTTTTTTACTTAGGCCAAGATCTTCTGTCGTTTTGCATATTTGTGCGTATAGTTCCGCTTCAGTTAGTACACGACCAAATTCTTTTTCAGCAATATTTTTTACTAAAGCAGCCGCACCACTTACATGGGGAGTTGCCATAGAGGTACCCGAAAGTTTAGCGAATTTCCCACCCGGATAAGTGGAGAAAATTTCAACCCCAGGTGCAACTAAATCAATTAGATCATTCGTATTTGAAAAATCCGCTAAATTCTTTTCTAAATCAACCGCACCAACCTGCACGACTTCAGGGTATGCTCCTGGATATTCCATTTCATCCGTATCATCTCTACCATCACCACTATTTCCCGCTGCACAAACGACTAGAATATTATTTTGAACCGCTTTTTGAATCAATCGATGCTCTTCTTCCTCTTCTGGTCCGCCTAGTGACATGGATATAACAGAAACCTTCTCTTTATTCGGACCTTCCCAATTAATTGCATAGTCAATCGCCTCATTAATCCACTTGATATCTCCTTGTCCATTTCCATCCAATGCTTTTAAGACTAAAACCTTTGCCCTTGGTGCAACTCCTACAACTCCATAATTATTTATTGCTGCTAGAATTGTCCCACATACATGTGTTCCATGACCATGATCGTCTTGATAATCACCCGTGTTCGTGAAATCTTTTCCATCAATAATTTGATCTTTTAAATCTGGATGTGTTTTGTCAATACCCGTATCAATGACAGCAATCACAATGCCTTCTCCATAATTTCCTTTTTCCCAAGCTTCCTCCGCATGGATTAATCCAATACCTGCCGGAATATTTTCCTCTACTGAATCCACAATCTCTATCACCTTATAAGGAATTAACTTTTTTTCCATCGTCTTTTCCCCTTCCATTGATAGATTGAAAACCTTTCTTTAATAGTAATAGATTTATTTAAAAAAACAAGATATTTTACTGAATTTTCTAAAAATAGTCCAAACGTACGGAATCCATATTCCTAGTTTTAATAAAACAAAAAAAAGGCCTACACCTCTTTCCGTATTCGCGGGAAAGTAAGAGTTAAGACCGTTCCTACTCCTTTCGTACTATTAACTTGAATATTGCCGTCCATTTCATCGATAATTTGCCTTGAAACCATTAGTCCTAATCCCGTTCCCTTTTCTTTTGTAGAGTAAAAAGGAAGCCCGAAATTCTCCATCGACTCTTTGCTCATCCCTTCTCCATTATCAGATATTGATATGTACACATGCTTGTAATCAGCGGTAACTTCTATATCTATTACTCCATTCCCACTCGAGGCTTCAATTCCATTTTTAATAAGATTAATAAGCAGTTGTTGAACCCTGCTACTATTTCCAGCTAAATAGATTGGCAACTTTTGGGCAAAATTTAATTGAACATTATTAAGCGTTGCAAATGTTGATAAAGAGCGTACAGCCTTATTTATCTCACGTATGATATCTAGCTTACTGACTTCATTTGATTGGCTTTTGCCTAATGCCAAATAATCCGCAATGATTGAATTTGCTCGGTCCACTTCCTCAATACATATTTTTATATATTCTTTTTCGGATCTGGATAAACGATTCGATGCTTGTAAAATTTGCATAAATCCTCTAATACTCGTCATCGGATTCCGAATTTCATGGGCAACACTTGCCGCAAGCTGACCGATCACATTAAATTTCTCCGCGTTTTGAAACTCTTTTTGTAAAGCCGTTTTTTCAATTTGTGATTCAATTAAATAAATCACAATCCAGGTAACAATTACATTTTCTAACAAATATGATATATAAATTGATAGATTTGTTGATGTTATACTAACTGTCATCATCATACTTCCTATAATCGGAAGTAATAGGGAAGCAATCAATAAAAACGTGGATGAAAAGATCAGTTTCTTTTTTAATGTCCATGAAAAAAATTGCTTTTGTATTCGTATTATAAATATACTGCCTACGATAATTACGCTTATGGCAGGAAACATCCCAATACCACCCATACAAATACGGACAATAATGTAAAACGATGAAACGATAAAGCCTACGATATTTCCTCCGTATATAAAGGATAGATACCATGGGATAAATCTTAAATCTAGATGTTTCCCCACTCCCAGTGGTATGGCAAAGGTCAGTGAAAGAGAGATGCTTAATATACATATAAGTCCAAAGATAATTTTTCGTTTCAAATCATTGATTTTACCATTTGCTAAAACTAAAAATAATACGAAAGGAAATAACACCATTAATACTTGAAGTAAGATTCTTTCAAACTGAAATTCCATCAAACTTGAACCCCTTTTGAAAACTATGATGTCTCTACTGTAAGATTCGATATAAATCGGGAAAATCCTTTATTAAAAAATAGACTATGTTAAAACTTGTTATTGACTTTTTTATTTAATAGCTTGGAACGAAAAACAACCGGGAATTTAACAAATTCATTAAAAAGGAAGGATTTGTCGAAAACTTTTTTCCAGAAAAATAAAAATATGTCCCACTGCATATTGAATGATACAGTTATCCCGGTTATTATTTTTATAATTACAAATATTTTAACTTTTTAACTAAAGGAGGGGAGAAGTTAATTATTGCATTATTTTTTTAAAGGAAGGGGAAGACATAACCGTGAATAAGAAATTACTTTCTATTTTGATTTGGACAGCTATTTCGGTTTTTGGAGCGATTGCATTTGCTTTACTTGGTCTTGCAAACGGTGAAACGATTTCGGCTGCTTGGTTAATTGTTGCGGCTGTTTGTACCTATGCAGTAGCTTACCGCTTTTATAGTAAATTTATTGCGTATAAAATTTTTAAATTAAATGATAAGCGTGCAACACCTGCGGAAGTAAATGATGATGGAAAAGATTACGTGCCTACAAATAAATGGGTATTATTTGGTCATCATTTTGCCGCGATTGCAGGTGCCGGACCACTTGTAGGGCCGATATTAGCCGCACAAATGGGTTATTTACCCGGAGCACTTTGGATTATCATCGGTGTCGTCCTGGCCGGAGCTGTTCAAGATGCAGTTATCTTAATGGGATCTATGAGAAGAAATGGAAAATCGCTTGGACAGATGGCGAAAGAGGAAGTAGGGCCATTTGGTGGGATTATTGCATCCATCGGAATTCTTGCAATTATGATTATTTTATTAGCCGTACTTGCCCTAGTCGTTGTGAAAGCGCTCGCCGGTTCTCCGTGGGGAGTATTTACCATTGCTGCAACCATTCCAATTGCCGTTCTCATGGGCATTTACATGAGGTACATACGCCCAGGAAAAGTATTAGAAGGTTCTATTATTGGCTTTATATTATTGATGCTTGCGCTTTGGGGCGGGCAATTTATCGCCGCAGATCCGGAATTAGCAAAGATGTTTACATTCACTGGTGGTCAGCTTGCCATTATGATTGGTATCTATGGATTCGTCGCTTCCATTCTACCTGTTTGGCTATTATTGGCACCTCGGGACTACTTAAGCTCCTTTCTAAAAATTGGTGTCATTTTCTTATTGGCTGCAGGAATCTTAATTGTCCTTCCTGAACTACACATGCCAAAGATTAGTAAATTTATTGATGGATCAGGACCTGTGTTCGCAGGAAATCTCTTTCCGTTTTTATTTATTACGATTGCTTGTGGTTCCGTATCTGGTTTCCACGCTCTTGTTTCTTCGGGTACAACACCGAAAATGCTTGAAAAGGAGACCCATTCCCGTTTTATCGGCTACGGTGGTATGTTAATGGAATCCGGTGTTGCCATTATGGCATTAATTGCAGCATGCTCTTTACATCCCGGTCTTTACTTCGCAATGAATGCACCAGCAGCAGTTATTGGCGGTGATGCAGCTAGTGCGGCAACTGTCATTTCGGAGTGGGGTTTCCAAGTTACAGCAAATGATATTACAAATGCCGCCAAAGACATTGGTGAATCCTCCATTTTGTCAAGGACTGGTGGGGCACCAACATTGGCTGTCGGTATGGCAGAGATTTTTACCAGCTTTTTAGCAGGAGCAAAGGCTTTCTGGTATCATTTTGCGATTCTTTTTGAAGCATTGTTCATTCTTACGACAATTGATGCGGGAACACGTATCGGAAGATTTATGTTACAGGATTTAGTCGGAAATTATTATAAACCGTTTGCAAAAACGAATAATCTCTTCGCGAATATCGTTGCATCAGCTATTATTACAATTGGGTGGGCCTACATCACCTATCAAGGAGCGATTGATCCATTTGGCGGTATTAACTCCTTATGGGCATTATTTGGAATATCGAATCAGATGTTAGCCGCGATTGCACTTGCCGTTGCTACAACGATTATTATTAAAATGGGAAAAGCACGTTATGCGTGGGTGACCATTATTCCATATGTCTTCCTAACAGTAACGACATTAACCGCAGCATTTATGAAACTATTTTCAAAAGTACCGGCAATCGGCTTTTTCGCCCATGCCAAAATTTATCAAGACGGGATTGACAGTGGGAAAGTACTCGCACCTGCTACCGATATGGATGTCATGAAGCAAATTGTCTTCAATGATCGATTGGATGCAGTATTGACAATGATTTTTATCGCTATTGTGTTATTAATGGTTATAGCATCCTTTAGAGTTTGGTATAACATTTTGGTCAAGAAGAAAAAAGCGGTATTACATGAATCACCTTACGTACCATCAAAATATCCGAACATATCAATTGGAAGGTGATGAAATGAAGAAATTGTATCAGACGATGACAAAGATCCCCTGTCATATCAAAACGATTTTCGGCTTACCAAATTACCAAAATTATGTAGCGCATCGGAAGAGAAAGCATCCAAATGAGCCGATCATGTCTGAAAAGGAGTACTATATGTATGCCTTAAAGGAAAGATATGAAAGCGGAAAAGTTAATCGGTGCTGTTAAGAAAGAAGCAGATGTCGTAAAGGCATCTGCTTCTTTCAATTAATTCATTAATTTAATATAGTATGTTAATTGAACATGCTAAAAAGATGACACATCCCGTTTTCTTTTTTTGCTGGAAGAGACTAATGAGGAGCGATAGTAACCTGGCGCAATTTCCCCAGCTTTAATATTCGTTTTAGAAAATACGGCATCCAAATCATATAATTCAAATTCATTCGATAGTTGAATCATAATTTCAGCGCAAGCTTGTGCATCGCTTAAGGCATGATGATGATCGAGGATATCAATGCCGTAATGATCACAAACTGATTTAAGTGAATAGCTTGACTTGCCTCCAATTAATCTTCTTGATAGCTGATAACTACAAAGCAATTTACTCGGAACCGGCAGCAGATTATATCGATTAAGACTATCTCTTAAAACATAACCGTCAAAGGCTAAATTATGAGCGACAATCACCTGATTTTCTATTCGATGTTGAATGGATTGATAGAATGTATGAAATGTCGGAGCGCCTTCAACATCAGAAGGTTGAATGCCATGAACCGATATATTCATTCGATCAAAAGGCTCTTCCGGATCAATTAATGAATAAATAGAATCGACTATTTTATTCTCTTCCACAAATACCATTCCTACTGAACAAACACTATATCGATTGCGATTCGCAGTTTCAAAATCGATTGCGATGAAATTATTCATATGTAAAACTCCTTTCCGACATTCACGAAGTATATTTACTTTCTATTGTATTATATGTACGTTTAAGGATTCCAGCTTGACCATCGTTGTAAATAAATTTTGGGTAAATAAAGAATAAAAATGGAAATTTTCACTCTCCATTTTTACTAATATAGAAAGCTGGTGTATCTTATGTTATTTTCTAACATTTTATTAGCTTACAATGACACCGAATTATCTAATAAGGCTTTAGAGACCGCAAAGGAATTGGTAAAAGCAAATCCGGAAGCTAAAATTGATATTTTATATGCTGTTCAGCTTGCAATCCCTACCTATACATCAGGGATAGTTATTCAAGAAACACAGGATAAAATGAATGAGTATGCGAAAGAAACTTTAGAAAAAGCGTTAAGTCAATTGTCCGAGCTTCCTAACCCTATTCATACATTTGTCGTTGACAAACAACCCATACCGGCCATTCTAGATCATACAGAATCACACGGAAATGATTTAATTATTATGGGAAACCGAGGGTTAAGTGGAATAAAGGAATTTTTTGATAGTGTTAGTCATGTGATCGTTCAGAAGTCTCCTATACCTGTATTACTTATAAAATAAAGATATACCAATTTAGATACAAAAAAGGAGCTTGGAATCCCAAGCCCCTTTTATTATTTTGCTTTTTTCAATTGTTTACTGCGAAGTTGTCCGCATGCTGCATCAATATCTGTTCCATGCTCTTGACGGACGACACAATTGATGCCGTTCTTTTTCAATGTGTCATAGAATTCCAAAATGGATTCTTTTTCGCTTCTTTTATATTGAATATGTTCACTCACCGGGTTGTACGGAATTAAGTTCACATAGGCTAAATGACGTTTATTTTGAAGAAGCTTAGCAAGCTGTAATGCCTCTTCTTTATGATCATTTACATCATTTAATAGAATATATTCAAAAGTGATTCTGCGATTTGTTTTCTCCAAATAATAATCAATGGCTGGCATTAATTTTTCTAATGGATAGGCACGATTAATTTTCATTATTTGCGTACGTAATTCATTATTCGGTGCATGTAAAGAAATTGCTAAGTTTACTTGTAAGTCTAGGTCAGCAAATTCATAGATTTTCGGAGCTAGTCCACTCGTTGAAACCGTAATATGTCTTGCACCAATGGCTAGCCCTTTCGGTGAATTGATATTTTTCAAAAATGTAACTAAATTTGTAAAGTTATCGAACGGTTCGCCGATTCCCATGACAACGACATGGCTGACCCTTTCGTCCTTTCCAACTTCATCTAAATGAAGCTGAACATTCATAATTTGTTCGACGATTTCCCCGCTCGTTAAATCACGATTTTTCCGCAAAATCCCACTAGCACAGAATGAACATCCAATATTACAGCCTACTTGTGTTGTTACACATACTGAAAGACCGTATTTTTGTCTCATCAATACCGTTTCAATTAAGTTACCATCTGGTAATTTGAATAGAAATTTAACAGTCCCGTCCTTTGATTCTTGTTTAATCTCTAGTTGTAATGTATGCATTTCAAACTGTTCTTCTAAAAGTTGAATACATTGTTTATTAATATTGCTCATTTCAGAAAAGCTTTTGACACGCTTTTTATATAACCATTCCCACACTTGTTGAGCGCGGAATTTTTTCTGACCATTTTCTAAAAACCATTCCGTCAATTGTTCTATTGTTAATCCATAGATGGATTGTTTATTCATTCGTTACCCTCTTTTCAAAGATACTTTACACATAACCTCTATTTTACATGAAATACAAACGATTTTCTATCACTAACTCTCAATTCCTTATTGTACCAAGATATTGATAGTCTCATACCTGCCTTCTCTTTTTCCAACTAGAAAAGGCCAGTAAAACGATATTGTTTTCTGGCTTTATTCATTAAAATTTTTATGCCATTCCTTTAAAGTATCCAAAACAAATCGTTGAAAGCTTTCCGCCTCTTCTATCATCGGTGTATGGGCTGATTGTTCAAACCAGATCCATTTTTTAACGGGTGCTTGAAGTTTGTAATAAAAATCCTCCGCAAGTTCACCTGGACATGTATAATCGTAACGCCCATTACAAAATGCAATTGGGATCTGAATCGATAAATCATCTTGATATAAATCAATTGCTTCCGCTTCTTCCTTTAATGAAGATTTGGAGAACCATTGCCCCTTTAACCATTTGATGACATCAAATAAGTGATACTCAGGGCGCTTAAATAATGGCAGGAGGAATAATTTCATAAAGCTACCCTTATGAATCACTCCACCACCCAATTTTTGTAACAAGTGATTATGGATATGTTCTGAACTCACTTTGTCCCAAGGCGGGGCTCCAATCCTTATTAATTGGGTATATGCTTTTTCATTGCCAACTTCTTTTGCTTTTTGGAGAGTTTGTTCGTATGATGAATGTTCAAGTTGTTTCCAATTTACTATTTGAGAAACAGAAATATATCCATGGAATAATTCTGGATAGCGCTTAATCGCCAAATAGGAAAGAACCGTCCCCCATGAATGACCTAAAATATAAACTTTATCTTGTTGAAATCGTGCGCACAAAATCCTTACTAATTCAATGAGATCATTTAGCATCCGCTCAAGTGTCATCGATTCTTCCGTAATTTTTTTTGAATAAGAAAGACCGGCGCCACGTTGATCCCAATTGACAACAAGAAAATCTTTTTCATATTCTGAAGTATATTGACTAATAAAACCAATTTGTGCTGCACCTGGGCCTCCATGTACCCAAAGTAGGATTGGTTTCCTACGATCTTGACCACGAATGAGAACCCATTGTTCTACTCCGCCAATTGTCATCGCTTCAAGAGAAGCAATACTATTAGGTCCATTCTGAATCGCAGGGGTTTTGCGAATAAACATGAATTCATCTCCTGATGATTTAAAAAGGTTCAATAATAAAATTATTGCAGTATTATTGTATTTTGACCAGAAATTAGCTTGAACAAAAAGAACATTATTCCCACTGATATGGTGTTTGTTGATAGACGTAATAATTCAGCCAGTTGGAAAATAATAAATGGGCATGAGCCCTCCATCTATGTTTTGGCCTTTTATTTGGATCGTCATTCGGAAAATAATGCATTGGCATATACGCTTTTCCGCCTTTTTTTGTATCTCTTTCATATTCCTCTGCAAGTGTTCCAACCTCATATTCTAAATGGCCGGTAATCATAATTTGTTTTTCATCTTTAGATATCATTAAAAGTGGACCAGCTTCATCCGATTCTGCAAGTAAGATAACATCTTCGCATTCGTTAATTTGACTTTTTACATTTCCTGTATAACGAGAATGTGGAGCAAGGAATTCCTCATCGAACCCACGTACAAGTTTCACATTTGGGTCCAGAACCGAATGTTTAAATACACCTGTACATTTCTGCCCAATCTCAAATTTATCTATTCCAAAGTGATAATAAAGAGCGGCCTGTGCCCCCCAGCAAATATGAAGTGTAGAGGTCACATTCGTTTTTGACCATTCCATAATCTCCATTAATTCCTGCCAATAGTCCACTTCTTCAAATTCGAAATGCTCGACAGGTGCCCCAGTTATGATCATTCCGTCAAAGCGCCTATTTTTCACATTTGTAAAAGTTGTATAAAACTGCTCCAGATGCGATTTACTTACATTTTTTGACTCGTGTGTAGCCGTATGAAGAAACATAATATTGATTTGCAGTGGAGAGTTTCCAAGAAGTCGGAGCAATTCAGCCTCTGTCCTTTCCTTTTCAGGCATCAAGTTTAATATAAGAATATTTAACGGACGAATATCCTGACTATTCGCTCGCTCATCATCCATCACAAAAATATTTTCTTTCTCTAAAATTTCACGCGCAGGCAATAATTTCGGTATTTTAATTGGCAATCCTATCGCCTCCCCTATCTGAATTTTTTCATAATTCCATTATAGGGGTGCTCCTTATGTTTGTCATCCATTAGGATTTCTCTTTATTTTATCTATAACCTTTTCGTATGTTGAAGTTTTATCAAAGCATGTTATAATAAAAAAGTAACACCTTATAGTGTCAAATTCATTTACGGAGGTTATTATTATGGAAGATAAGAAAAACGGGACATTGCCCGATATTCGATACACAATTATCTTAAATGCGCCCATTGAAAAAGTTTGGAAGGCAGTTGCTACTTCAGAAGGTATAGCGGGATGGTGGATGCCAAATACATTTGAACCCGTACTCGGGAAAGAATTCGTCCTACATGCCGGACCGTATGGTGATTCCCCATGCAAAGTAACAGAATTAGATCCTCCAAATCGTGTAGGGTTTGACTGGGGTAAAGATTGGCATTTGGCATTTGAATTAAAAGAAGTAGATGGAAAAACGGAATTTACCCTTATTCATTCGGGATGGGATGCAGATAAGGTGACAGAGTTCAATCAACCACACACAGTTATTCGAGGAATAATGGATAAGGGCTGGGCAGGCCTTAAAGGAAAGCTTGCAGAATATTTAGAAGTGTAAATGCAATATTCAGAGTCAAAGCATGATGTTTTTCAGGCGATAGCTGACCCAACGCGCCGTCGTTTATTACAATTATTATCAGAAAAAGAAATGTCGATAGCCTCCATTACAAAGTGCTTTTCAATCAGTCGAACCGCTATCAACAAGCACCTTAAAGTACTTTCTGATGCTGGACTTGTCACAAGCAAAAGAATTGGAAGAGAAACGCGATACAGATTAAAACCTGAACCTTTAACCGAACTTAAACAATGGCTTTCCATCTTCGATAAATATTGGACAAGTAAGTTATTGGATTTAAAGGAATATATAGAAAGTAACGATGAAAAATTGTGATTAAAAGGTGTCAGGCACCGCATNNATGCGGTGCCTGACACCTTTTTTAAAGCGATATTTTAATTTCTGCGTTCATTCCCGGTAAAACTTTATCTGAGGCTTGGTTGATAGAGATTTTGACAGGGACTTTTTGTGTTACTTTTGTGTAGTTTCCGGTTGAGTTTGAAGGAAGTACTGAAAATACTGAGTTTGTTGCGTATCCTATTTCCTCAACGGTTCCATCAAATGTCGTATCATCGTCGCCATCAACAGTAATATCTACACTATCGCCAACCTCAATGTCTTTCAGATCGGTTTCTTCTATGTTTGCAATAATATACATATGATCGAGGTCAGCTTCTTTTGCTAATTCCTGACCTGCTTGGACCATTTGATTTTTTCTAGCTTCGTTTTTTATAATTTTACCATCCATTTTCGCATCAACAGGGATTTCGCGTTTTCCATCAGATACCTTACCAACTACATCTTTATTAGAAACATTTTTTCCATCTTTAACATCCCAATTTGTAAGAATACCAGATGTAGGTGCAACAACTCCCATCATATCAGCTGAAACGACCGCATCATCCGTTTTGACATAATTTTTATTTTGAATGTAAAAATATCCGCCTAACGCAATTAGTAGAACAACAACAATAACTCCAATAATATTAGCAATTATAATACGTTTACTCATTGAACTTTTCTCCTCCATTTTTAATTTCCGTACTTTTACACAGTTGTTTCTTTCACAGAGGTAACTTGGACTTTCGGTTCTTTTTTCACGAGACCTATTCCTTTTCCCGTCACCATTTTTCCTATTGATGCAACAAGCATGATACAAGCGAAAACAAGCATAATCGTAAATAGATGATGATATGCTCCAAGTATGGCTGCTTTCTTTGTATTGGCTATTAGTTCATACGACGCCATACTTTGTGCCTTACTTAAAGGAAGACCGGATTCCATTAAACGATGGGTTAATTGAGCAATTTCCGATTTTGCCTCCGAACTGTTTTCCCCAAGATATTCTTGAATGTTTCCATATTGAAGTTCATTTTGCGTCGATAGAAACCAACCAACCATCGGAGTTATAATCGCCCCAATGAAGTTCCGACTCGAATGCAAGGTTAACGAACGCAATGATGCATGATGCAAATTACCTGCAAAGGCCGTTCCTAACGCCCCACCAACAAGTACCATACTTACACCCGCACCTAATAGCGCAATTTGAAAATATAAGGTTGGCAATGTAACCTCCGGGCCCATGACTCTCCATTGTAAAGTTACATAAATAACCCCGAGTGACCCGATAATCCCCATTTTTCCTGCTCCTAGCACCCCATAAAATAAAGTCTTCAGAATAGCGGTTACGACAATTCCGATAAAAAACCAAATATAAAAGTGCAAGAGATAATGAAACGGAAGATCTTTATTATGACGCAAAAAGCCATTTATACCAGCTATTGCAAGTATCATTAAGACATGGGAAGCAATCGCCATAACTGTTCCGGAAATTGGTTTAGCTGCTTTTAATGTCCGAAACGGAATTAATGGACTTTCAGCTTTCATATCAATTGAAAGAAACAAGATTAATAAAAGAAATGCAACAACAAAAAAAGGCCAAACATATAAAGATGAAAAACCTTTATCCATTAAGTTACACAATGGAAATGAAAGTACAACTAAGATGAGCGTATATAGAAAAATTCCTGTTTTATCAACCGGTGTTCGATCCAGTTCATGTTCTTCGGTCTTAGGCAATCCAAAGAAACCGACTATTAAGCATAGTACGGCAGAGACAATATTTAATATAAACAGCCAACGCCATGCATCTACACTTAAGGAAAGTGAACCAAAGAAAGCTCCCAATGCTGTTGCCCCAAACAATCCTGTTATAACCATGAACAAAAAGGTATTTCGAATTTTATTCGGAAACGATTTTAAACTGACAGGCAACATTGTTAAAAACAGAACACCTGCGCTTAAACCTTGAATCGACCTCCCAATAATTAAAATGATTAAATCCTGAGAAATCGCATTTACTGGCGGTAGACAGGTTTAATAATAAATTTTCTGCCAGTGAATTAATTGCTAATGGACTTGATTTTTCAAGTTCACTTAGTAAAAGATACTCTGAGCGATCCAAACTTCCTAGTTTAGGACTATGGGCTGTCGTTAAACGAACAAGTAGGGCAATTTCGTATTCAATCAATTGGAGTACATGATTAGTCAACATTCTTCCCCCTCTTACTTTCATCCCGAATTGTTATTTATTAAGTATATCATAGGAAACTCGGTGCTTTCCTCTATAATTAGGCGATATTCCCCTATTTTCTACAAAATAATTGAAAAATGAAAATGAATCAAACGTTTGATTAAAAAGCGTAAAATCCGCCACCCTATCACCTTTTCACAATTTCCCTTATGAAAAAATTGTAGAAAACCGTAAATACTATTCATCTATTCCTTTTCCAAATTCAACCCAAATTTCACTACCTCGCATTTCCATCCGGATTCCTCTCCACCCTTGTGATAATAGTTTTTGTTGACCTGTCGTGTCATTCATATTCAGTGTAACTTTTTTTGCCCAAGCTTTGTTTTCATCTACCAGCTTTTTCACAAAAACATACCGTAATCGCCCGCCGTACTTTTCTTTCAGGGCAGCGATTTCCATGCCTTGAAAAAATTTATCTTTTAAACTAGGTATATTAAATGGGGCTACTGTACAACAAATATAAGAGTACTTTCCTTTTAATTTAGATAGCTCATTCATTATAATTTTTGCTAAAATCTGTTGAAGATGGTTTCCTCTATTTTGTGGATGAACATTCGAGATTTCTTGGTAGACCACACTCGATAGTTCTTCTTCTACTAATCCGATATCGTAACCTAAATGTTCGGAATCAATCGGGGGAATTAAAAGTGCACGAAACGCAATAAGCTGCTCGTTTACAAACGCCCCAACCATTAAACCTTTTCCGTCTAAAATATATTCAAATTCTTGCTGTGTTAGTGGTTGTAAACTCTCTTTATCTTCTAGCGAAGCAACAACCATTTTCTGTAATAGTAATATTTGTTCAATATGAGAACTTGTTAATCTTAATACTTTATATGGTGTTCCATCATGTTTCAACGTACCTTCATAGATGATTTTCACAACTAATCCCTCACATGTTTTAAAATTACACTTATTGCTTATCATACATGAAATTGAATGTTTAAAAAATAAATGCCCCAACATGTGGGGCACCTATTCATAAGACCTTTTTTTCGTTTATCTTTTTTGTTTGATTACTCCATTTAAAGATCTTATCCAAAAATTGATAAATTGCTTTTGATTCTTTCGTCATGAGAGGCCCTAAAACAGCCAATATAAGAACATAAAGTGCCGTGAACGGTTTTAAAATTGGTAGTAATCCGCCAGCAAGTCCCAGATTAGCAACGATGATGGAAAACTCACCTCTGGAAACAATGGTTAGACCAATATTTGCAGATGCCTTATGGGATAACCCAGCTTTTCTGCCTGAAATCATTCCAGCGATAAAATTTCCAATAATCGTAAGGGCAACTGCCCCTAATGCAAGCCAAATGGCCCCACCTAAGGAAAACGGATCGATTGTTAAGCCAAAGCTAAAGAAGAAAATCGCACCAAAGAAATCTCTAAAAGGAATAACCAAATGTTCAATACGCTTTCGATGCTCTGTTTCTGAAAAGACAAGGCCTAAAAGCAATGCACCGATTGCCTCAGCAACGTGAATCGTTTCCGAAAAACCGGCAATAAAAAATAATGAAGCAAAAACGACAAGAATGAAAATTTCATTTGAACGGATATTAAGGAGCTTATTGATAATAGGCGCTCCCTTGCGAGCAATGATTAAAAATATAATCATGTACCCAAGGCAAATAAGAACAGATCCAATCGTGCCCAAAATGGAAGTAGAACCTCCTAATAAAAGTCCGGACATGATGGATAAAAAAACGGCGAGGAAAATATCATCGAACAAAATAATCCCTAAAATAAGCTCTGTTTCGGAATTAGCTGTTCGTTTTAAATCAACGAGTACTTTGGCCACAATGGCAGTTGAAGAGACGCTTAACAATCCAGCGATAATAAGGGACTCATAAAACGGAAATCCAACGATAAATCCATAAAGCAGACCCAACACAAAATTCATCGTTACATAGATTGATCCTCCGATAACAATGGATCGTCCTGATTTGATTAACTTTCCAACAGAAAACTCAATACCTAGATAGAAGAGGAGAAAGAGGACACCAATCCGACCTAAAAACTCAATGAACTCGGAACTCTCAATAAATTTTAGATTAATCACGCCAATCGTCGGGGCATGTGGACCGACAAGCATTCCCATAATGATTAAAAATGGAATGATTGAAAACTTCATTTTCCCTGCTACGATCGCCGCAAGCGCAATCAATACCAATGCTGTACCAACTTCTAATACTAAATGATTCATCAAGTATCACCACGCCCATTGGACAGCAGCTCACTGATTAGAGTTTTCAGTTCTTTTCTTTCCCCTGAAAGGACAAGTGTATCCCCTTCATCAATAAGAGATTCAGGGCCCGGATTCAATATTTTTTTCATATTTTTCTTTAAAATGGCTATAACCGTTACGTTATATTTGTTTCTAATTTCAAGTTCCCCGATATTTTTACGAATAGCTGGTGAGTTAGGCTCAACTTTAAACCATTCAATCACCAATCCATCAAAGGCCATTTCGATTGTTTCAAGTGTTTGAGGCTTGTAAATCATTCCTCCTAAAATAGCTGCAAGATTTCTAGCTTCGGAATCGTTTAATGTTGTGCTCGAAATACTTTCTTCATGATTCGAATCTTCATAGTAATACATTTCTCTTCGTCCATCATCATGAACAATAATCACAATTTTTTCTTTATTATTTGTAATAATCTCAAATTTCCTTCCGATTCCCGGTAACTCACTCTCCCTAATATTCATTGTATTTCCTCCCTCATATGTTTTGTAACAGATTTAGGAGCATTTGAAGCTCAAAGGTTTACATCTATTTCTGTTTGTATGATTTCGTCCTTTGTAATTCCAAGATATTTACGGGTTTCAGATGGTGTCGCGTGATGGAAATGCTTCTGAAGCAGTGAAATGGCAACGCCTCTCTTATATGCGTGGTATCCGAATGTTTTCCGCATGGAATTGGTTCCAATTTTCCCCTCAATCCCAACTGCAACTGCAGCATCATGAATAATTCGGTAAGCCTGTTGGCGTGTAATCGGTTTTTTTGTTTTAGTGGATTGGAATAAATAGGATTCTTTAGATAAATCGTTCGTGTGAATATAGTGCAGTAGAGCACTTTTTACTTTGTGGTTAAGATACACATTCCTATCAGGCAGGCTGTAAAAATTTCTTATTTTATCTTCCGTTTCAAAAACATCTTCTACCTTTAGTTCCAAAATTTCAGTGATCTTTAACCCCGTATTTATTCCAAAAACAAAGAGGACGTAATCCCGTTCTGAATGCTTTTTTAAATATCTCTTCATGGAATTAATTTGCTTAATATCCTTAAGAGCTTCAACGTATTCCATTTGCTTATTCTCCTTAATCAATGTTACTTAATCATATAATAACATATGGTTATGTAATATTACGAATGTGTTTTTGACAAAATTCAAAACAATACTGCTTCTATGAATGCCCCTTTATTATTCGGTCACAATCGGATAGTATTAAATATACAATAATCATTATGTCCAAAACTAAGGAGCGAGTAAATTGAATATCCGTGAATGTGAACTCCCGGGCATCGGACAGAAAATTGAAATTCAAACAGATGGAAATGAAAAAATCGTCGTCATTATGCATGAAGACGGTCAAAGAGAAATTTATCAATTCGACTCCATGAATGCGGAGGAAAGCTCAGGCCGTGTTACATTAACTGATGAAGAATCTAGACAAATTGCTGCAATATTAGGAGGAATTATTTATAAACCGAAGGCAATTGAAAACTTGGAGCATGCTTTTGACGAGTTAGTATTTGAATGGTGTAAAGTTGATGCAAACGCACGCATTATCAACCGCGCAATTGGCGAAATAAAATTTAGAGATGAGTTTGGCGTTACAATCATTGCAATTATAAGGAAAAACCATGAAAGGATATTAAATCCGGGGGCAAATGAAACCTTTCACAAAGGAGATACAGTTGTTTTGTCGGGGGAACGCGCAAAAATTCAAGCGGTTATTGCTAAGTTGTTTAATTAGACTGAATTATTTCGGTTGAACACATATGATGATGCTTATATAGGGTACAAGAATAGGAATTTAGAAAGAGAGGCCTAAGCCTCTCCTTTTGTTTATACATTTTTGACCATGTAATCAAATTCATGCCCATTAATCATGATGTTTTTTTCCTTCATGTAACCAAGCTTTTCGTATAGCCGTTTTGCTCCAGGATTATCTTCTGCAACATTTAAGCTGACTCTCGTAAACCCTTTATCCTTTGCCACCTGTTCCACACTTTGAATAAGGAATGTGCCGATTCCTCTTCCTTGAAAATCAGGAACAACGCTGACCGTATCAATATAATAATCACCTTTGTCAGCTTCATTATCGAATGGCTCTACATGACTCTTCCCTATTCTTTTCAGTCTTTCAAGAATCGGCTTGTCCAACTCTACGGCATCGTCACCAGAATAGGCGATGAGAATACCTGCTACTTTCCCATCAATTTCTGCGACAATACTATTTTGATAGCTCAATCGATTATTTTCTTGACGAAATAGTTCTGATAGTACCTCTCTGATTTTCTCTGTTTCCTTTTCCCCTGTTAATGCTTCCGCAATATCATGTATCGCTAAATGGATATAATCTGCTGCTTCCTTTGCATCACTTTTCATAGCTAATCTGCATTCCATGTTGTTGTCACTCCTCTATTTTCTCGACCAATCTGCCCCAGCATCCATATGGACAAAAGGGATCGTAGTATCAATTTCTCCTGTTATCCTTTCAATAGTGATGTCCTCACCACTCAACCATCTATGCCAATCAAACTCATATGGCTCAACATCTCCACCAAGTGCAAACCATGCTTTCATTTCACGAGGTAAGTATGCCGAAGTATGAATCGTTCCCGCCCAGCTCCCATATAAATCGGAAAAAACACCTTTATCGGTATTATTCAATAAACGAAAAGCTTCCTGTGCTCCTGAAATTGCTTCTTGGTTTGCTTGTAAAATTTGTAACCTCCGCTTTGAATCAACGAGATGATGGCGATTTTCATCTTGCATTAATTCAAAATGATTCGTGCAAGCATTTGCTTGACGAACCTTCACACCCCGTGGAGTAGTTTCCACTATTTTTGTCGTACTACTTTTATCGTATACAACATATGTAAAGGAATGGCGATGTGGAATTTCTTTCAGCATTTCAACGGCTTCTTCCACATTTGCACATGATTCTAATACTAATCTTCCTATCATACAGCAAATAAACCCATCTCCTGGATTTTTGCGATTCATAAAGTTATAGCCCATCGAAAGTCCCTTTTCGTTCATCCCATCCATTCGTCCAGTGATTCGCTGACTCGGACCTATAATCGCATAACCTTGATCGGTCGGCTGAAAAAACGTATAGCGACCTTCATATGTCTTTGGATGATAATCATAATTACGAATTAAATAATGATCACCCGTTAAAATGGAACAGCCGGATCGAACATAATCTAAGCGATAGCCGCCGAATTCCATCAACACTCGTTCTATCGGCCATTCTAGTGCATCTTGCAAACCAAGCAATTCATCCCATATACCCGGAGCAAAGCGAGTAATTGCTTGTTTTACTTCCTCTACTTCCACAGTAAAGCGCGGTTTTCTTACTTGCCATTGCTTTTCGCGATTTTGAATAATGAGCGAATCCTTTAACTTTTTCCCTTGCATATAGCCAAAATCATAATGTGTGCCGCGAAATTGAATAATCTCACTATAAATTTGCCTCATGTTGATCCCTCTTAAAATTAATATGACTTCATATATTTAGGATACGGGATAATCTGGTGAAAATAAAGGATACAATCTTTTAAAGGACATATTTAGATAACGGAACTCGTGTCTGTCGCCGAATATAACAAAAGACCAAATCAATAAATGATTTGGTCCAAAGGAAATCTATTACTGCTCTTTATATTTTTTAAATTCTTTCTCAGAGCAATATACAAAATGCCCCGGTGTCACTTCACGCATTTTAATTTCTTCGCCTTGTTCATATTGATGGACAGCTGGGTCATATGTTTGGCGTACACGTGTCCGTTCATAATCCGGATCTGGCAATGGAATAGCTGAAAGCAATGATTGCGTATAAGGATGTAAGGGATTATTGTATAAATCTTCTGCTGGAGCTAACTCCACTAGCTTACCAAAATACATAACCCCGATACGGTCACTTATATATTTAACCATTGATAAATCATGGGCGATAAATAAATAAGTTAACCCTTTTTCCTTTTGCAGCTTCTTCATTAAATTAACTACTTGTGCTTGAATGGATACATCCAATGCCGAAATAGGTTCATCCGCAATGATAAATTCAGGATTAACAGCAAGAGCTCGGGCAATTCCGATCCTCTGTCTTTGCCCACCGGAAAATTCATGTGGATAGCGATTGGCATGCTCGCGATTTAAACCAACCGTTTCAAGAAGATGTGCAACCATGTCCATTCTTTCTTTTGGAGATTTGGCTAATCCATGGATGTCAATACCTTCTGCAATGATATCCGCAACTTTTGTACGTGGATTAAGTGACGCATATGGATCCTGAAAAATCATTTGCATTTTTTGATGGAATTTTTTCAATTGTCCTTTTGACTTCTTCGCATGAACATTTTCTCCTTTAAAAAGGACTTCTCCACCTGTTGCATCATAAAGTCGAATAATCGTACGTCCAGTTGTTGACTTCCCACAACCAGATTCACCTACAAGGCCAAGCGTTTCTCCTTTATAAATATCGAAGGAAATATCGTCAACAGCGCGCACTTCATTCGACGATCCCATATTAAAATACTGCTTTAAATTTTTTATTTCTAATAATTTTTCTGCCATTTTTTATTTCGCCTCCTTATTAGGAGCTGACTTTTTATTAGCGTTAAATTTCTTCATGCGCATTTGAACTGCTGCCGGTGGTTCCACTTTTGGTGCATCCGGGTGGAGCAGCCATGTTGCAGCATAATGCGTATCAGATATTTTAAACATTGGCGGTTCTTTTTCATAATCTATTTTCAACGCATAAGGGTTACGAACAGCGAATGCATCACCCTTTGGCGGATTTAGCAAGTCCGGTGGTGTTCCTGGAATGACAAATAATTCTTCATCGTTCGCATCAAGACTTGGCATAGAACTGATTAATCCCCAAGTGTATGGATGTTTAGGATTATAAAAAATTTCATCGACGGTTCCTACTTCAACAATTTTTCCACCATACATAACAGCCACACGATCGGCAACATTTGCAACAACACCCAAATCATGGGTAATAAAAATAATAGAAGTATCTACTTTCTTTTGCAGTTCTTTCATCAAGTCTAAAATTTGACCTTGAATGGTTACGTCTAATGCTGTTGTTGGTTCATCAGCGATTAATACTTTTGGATTACATGCTAGTGCAATCGCAATAACTACACGTTGTCTCATCCCGCCTGAAAATTGGTGAGGGTATTGTTTCATACGAGATTCTGGTTTCGGAATTCCCACTAGTTTTAATAAATTGATTGCGCGTTTTCTCGCTTCGTCTTTTCCTAAATGTTGATGTTTCAACAGTGGTTCCATAATTTGCTTTCCGATGGTCATCGTTGGGTTAAGTGAAGTCATCGGATCTTGGAAGATCATCGAAATATCTTTTCCGCGAACTTTTTGCATCTCTTTTTCTGAAGCTTTTGCAATATCCTTTCCATTAAAAAGGATTTGACCTGACTTGATTTCGGAGTTACCGGGTGGCAACAATCGCATAATGGATTTTGTTGTGACCGATTTACCGGAACCTGATTCCCCAACAATCGCTAATGTTTCACCTTCATACAGATCAAAGCTAACTCCTCGAATCGCTTTAACTTCACCAGCGAACGTATGAAATGAAATATTAAGATCTTTTACTTCAAGCATTTTTTTCATGTTTCTCACCTCGCTCTTTAATCTCTCATTTTCGGATCAAATGCATCACGTAGTCCGTCTCCGATTAAGTTACTTGCAACTAAAATAATACAAATGACAATACATGGAATAATCATTAAGTGAGGTAAGAACTGGAATGTTTTATATCCATCCTCAATCAATGTTCCTAAAGATGCTTTAGGTGCTTGTAAACCAATACCGATAAAGCTTAAGAATGCTTCAAAAAATATCGCACTTGGAATTGTAAACATCGTATTGATGATTATAACCCCTGATAAATTTGGTAATAAATGTTTAAATAAGATTCTGCTATTTGATGCGCCAAGTGTTTTCGATGCCATGACATATTCTTGGCTTTTTAGTTTTAATACTTGTCCACGGACGACCCGTGCCATTCCTATCCATCCTGTGATAACCATGGCAACTGTTATTGATAATATCCCCGGTTCCATAATTAATAGCATGAGAATTACAACAATTAAATTTGGAATACCAGAAAGCACCTCTAAAATACGTTGCATCACGTTATCTACTTGTCCACCTTTAAACCCTGAAACAAGTCCGTATGTTACTCCGATTATCATATCGATAAGCGCAGCTAGGAAGGCAATATATAATGAAACCCTTGTTCCAAGCCACACCCGTGAAAATAAATCCCGTCCAAGACCATCTGTTCCAAACCAATAATATTCTTTGATATGTTGTTCTTTATATATATTGGTTTCAACGCCGCCAATTTTTTGACTGCCATCAAATATTCCAATTTTCTCTAAGCCAGGTATTCTAGGAGGCAGGTTGGCATGAGATGTATTTTGTTCAGTTGGACTAAAGTGTGATAGGTGTGGTCCAATAATAGCCATAATAATGATTAACACTAAAAGGACTAAACTAATAATCGCACCTTTATTCTTCCGTACACGGAGCCAGGCATCCTTTGCGAATGAAAGCTGAGGTTTAGCAATTACTTCACTTTCATGTGGATTCACTGGAGCGGGCTCAAACATTTCTTTAGGTATTTTTTCTAACATTTCAGCCATTATTTTTTCCCTCCCGCTACACGAATTCTTGGATCAATGATTCCGTAAAGTATATCAACAATTAAAATGATTACTGTTAATAAGAAAGCAAAGAAAATGGTTGTTCCCATAATGATAGGAAAGTCATTCATTTGAATTGATTTAACAAACTGCTCTCCGATTCCGGGTATCGCAAAAATTTGTTCAACAACCATGGAACCAGTCATTAAACCAACCGCCATCGGTCCTAACACCGTAATTAACGGAATTAGTGCATTTCGGACAGCATGTTTAAAAGAAATTTCCATTTTTGAATTTCCTTTTGCTTTTGCTAATGTTATATAATCCGAACTTAACACTTCAATTAACTCTGTCCTCATGAATCGGGCAGCTGTTGCGATTGGGAAAATAGCCAATGCGATAGTAGGCATTATAGATGAGGCAAAACTATCCCATGAGGCAACTGGGAGCCATTCTAACTTAACTCCTATGATATATTGTAGTAGTGCAGCAAATACGAATGATGGGATCGATTTTCCTAACACTGCGAGGAATGTACTACCATAATCAATCCATGTATTTTGAAACATCGCTGCTAAAACACCTAGTAATATTCCGAAAATCGTTCCGATAAACATCGCTTGAAAGCCTAGCTGTAAGGATGGTCCCATTCGATTGATGAGCAGTTTCGTAACCGGCTGATTATCAAATTGGAATGATACCCCTAAATCACCTTTCACAATGTTTACCATATATCTTCCATACTGAACTGGAATTGGGTCATTTAATCCATACTTTTCTTGAAGGATGATCTTTTGTTCGTCAGATAGCTTTTCTTCTGCTCGAAACGGTGTACCCGGCAAAAATTTCATCAAAAAGAAAGTAAATGATGAAATAATAAACAAAGTAAGAATTAAATAAACAATTCTTTTTGAAATATACTTTGCCATCAAGCATACCTCCTAATCCAAATAATTTAAAATCTTCTAAATATGGTGATATATAAAGGGGAAAAGAGAGTAATCTTTTTATTGTAAAAAGATACTCTCTTTTTTTTGAAGACCTTCAATATATCCTATTGTCTAATCTTCTTATTTTTCGATTGTTACATTTTTCAACGTATAATCTGGTCCAAATAAATGTTCTTCAAACCCTTTTACATAAGGCTTAATTAATTTCAAGTGACCTCTTTGATAAATTGGAGCAATTGCTGTATCTTCTTGAATTAAAATCTTTTCAGCTTGTAGCAATGTTTCCCAACGTTTTTCAGGGTCATTTCCATATTTCACTTTTGCATCATTGATTAATTGATCATATTTTTTATTTGAATAACCTGTTTTGTTGTTTCCACCATCAGTTACAAATAAATCAAGATATGTCATTGCATCTAAATAGTCTGCTCCCCATCCAGCCATTTGAATTTCATAATCTTGTTTGTCTTGTTTTTGAACACGGATTTTAAATGGAACATTCGTTAATTTAATTGTTAATCCTGGTAAATTCTTTTGTAATTGATCCTTGAAGTATTCACTTGTTTTCTTCGCATTTTCTGTATCATCACTTAATAATTCAAGTGTTAAATCTTTAACTCCTAATTCTTTTAAGCCTTTTTCCCAATATTCTTTTGCTTTTGCTGTGTCAGTAGTTAGTAAATCTCCACTTGCATCACGGAAGTCTTTACCATCAGTAGGACTCTTCGCCACACCTTTAGGTACTAAACCGTTGCTTGGGAATGATCCATTTGAAAGGATAGTATCTGTGTATGCTTTTTTATCAAATGCCATAGCTAGTCCTTTACGAATATTTTCATTCGCTAAAGGTGTTTTCTTACCGTTACGAACTTGGTTGAATTTCAAATACCAAGAGCTTGATTCTACCATTTTTATTGTATCTTTATTGTTTGCATATTGTTTTGCAAATTCTGAACTTAATGCTGCTGTTAAGTCAGCTTTACCTGTGTTATATAGGTTAACAGCTGTATTTGGAGTTTTTGATACTTGTACATTTACTTCTTTTAATTTTACATTTTCTTTATCATAATAATTGTCATTTTTCACATATTTCCATGTTAAACCTGTTCCATCCCAATCTTTTAATACGAATGGACCATTTGCAAGCATATTGTCACTGTTTGTTCCGAATTTATCGCCTTTTTCCGTAACGAATTTTTCATTTAACGGAGCAAAAGTAGCAAACGCTAGTAATGAATCAAGATATGGAACTGCATTTTCTAGTGTAACTTTTAATGTATTGTCATCAACAGCTTGTACACCTAGTTGGTCAGGTTTTGCTTTTCCGTTCATAATTTCAGATGCATTTTTTACTACACCTTGAAACATGTACGCATATTGAGCACCTGTTTTAGGATCTACTGCTCTTCTCCAAGAGAAAACAAAATCTTTTGCTGTTACAGGGTCACCGTTAGACCATTTAGCATCTTTGCGAATTTTAAATGTATAAACTTTCCCATCTTTACTAATTTCAGGTTTTCCTTCTGCAAGTGCTGGTACCGGAACATCTTTGTCATTTAATGTATAAAGACCTTCTAATGTTTGTCCGAATACGATGAAACTTGCTTGGTCTGTTGCTAATGTTGGATCTCCTGTTGGGATTTCCGCAGTCTCAATCATATTGAGAACTTGGTCATTTTTTGACCCGCTATCGCCATTGCTTGAGCTTTTCTTATCGCTTCCCGCACCACATGCCGAAAGTACTAATGCAAGTGATAGGGCAATAGCAGTAAATAGATAAAATTTTGACTTTTTCATTTACTTGTCCCCTTTTTCTTTTATTGAAAAGATTCTAAAAAGCTTTTCTATTAATATTATATAATATTATTCTGATTTGTACATTATTTTAAAAAACATTTTTAACTTTTTTATGACATATTTATAGGCAAAATTACATTTATCTTCTATTTTTTACACTTTTCAATCGAAATATCGTTATAAATGTCGAAATATTGTTTTATATCAAAATAGTTTTAATTTCATTTCACAAAAGTTTTGTTTTAATTTTTATATTTTTTACTATATAATTTTCATTATCTTTATCTCCTCTTTTCCATTTCTTTTATTGAAAGGAATGATTCGATTGGTTAAAAAATATGTTATATGGGTGATTGTTTCACAAATAGTTGTCTTTCTGTTTTCTTTGGTCTTTTATCACTCCATTCATTTATTGGCATATATTAATGTTTCCTTTGTTGTCGGTGCTCTTCTTATATTAATAGCTTTAACAGGCTACATTATAAATAAAGGATTTTTTGATATTGTATTTGCTAGTTTTCAGCAAATGTTTAGTAAAATGAACGATGAAGAACGGAGACCATTGTCAAAATTAATTCCATTAAGGTACCATTTACCATTTACCGTGGGATTGGTTACGATTGTTTTAATGATCATTGCACTGTTCGTATATTATGGATAACAAAAAGGCGATTGGCGCACCAATCGCTTTTTTTGTTTACTTCTTAGTATAAATGCAAATCGCATCCCTCAAAAATTCGGTCATTCCTGGTTGCTTTTCATAGTATGATTTAAATCGTTCATCATCGACATACATTTGTGCAAGTCCTGCGTGGGCTTCTTTGCTGTATTCTTTCCAAGTAAAGGTCAACCATTGTTTATGCAAGTCTGCTGTTTTTTGTGCAAGCTCACTTGATGGATCACCCGTAGCGAAAGCTTCTACTAACGTTTCTATTACTTGTTTCTCTAGTTTTGTGAATCTTTCATATTGATCTTGAGTCATATTCATGAACTTTGCATTGGATTGGTCAATTGTTTCATTTCCGTACTTCTTTCGAACTTCATCACCGTATTTTTCTTCATTTTCCTCAATCATTTTTTTCTTAAAGCCCTCAAATTTCTCTTGATCCGTCATTTTTCTTCTCCCTTCCTTATAGCTAATCGTTTTATTTACATTTTCAATTAATAAATCTAGCTGTTTTCTTTTTTCGAGGAGTTTCTCACGATGATCCTTTAGTGCCTTTGTACTATCAAAGCCAGGAGTGTTCATGATCATTTTTATGTTTTCTAAACTAACACCTAATTCCCTGTAAAATAGAATTTGCTGCAGTCTGTCAACCTCAGTTTGCCCATAGATTCGATACCCTGATGAATTCATCCTTGCCGGCTTAAGAATGTCGATTTCATCATAATATCGAAGGGTTCTTGTACTAACTCCTGCTAATTTCGCTAGCTTTTGCACCGTATATTCCAACTTGATCACCTCCTCTTAATGTAAAGGTACACCTTTACGCAACGTTAATGTCAAATACTTTTTAATAAATTTTATAAGTAATACCCATTTTTTTGACATGGTTTGTCCTCTTATTCATATATTCAATTAAAGGAGGGATGACCATTCATACGAAAATCATTCGGTATTTAGTCGGTTATATTTTTATTACATCTGGAGTAATGAAAATAGTTAGTGAAGATTTGGGGAATTATTTTACTAGCTTAGGATTGCCTTACCCAATTTTACTAATGAATGCAGTAGCGATAATAGAACTTATTTGTGGAATCCTTATTTTAGCAAATAAATGGGTTAAACAAGCATCTATTCCGTTAATGGCCATTATGATTGCGGCAATCCTTTTAACAAAAGTGCCGATATTGCATACAGGATTGATTGCCTTTGCGTTCAATGCCAGGTTGGACATTATTATGCTGGGTCTATTAGCGATTCTTTACAAACAAGATATGAAAAACGTCCCTTTCAAATAACTGAAAGGGACGTGTAGAACAAATATAGTATTATTCGCTCAAATCTACATTATGATAAACTTGTTGAACATCTTCCAAATCCTCTAATACATCAATCATTTTTTCAAATTGTGCTTTTGCATCTTCTGGAAGTGTTATTTCGTTTTGGGCAAGCATAGTTAATTCAGCAACTGTAAATTCCGTGATTCCGGCACCTTTCAATGCTTCTTGTACGGCATGGAATTGATCAGGTTCGGCGTAGACAATGACAGAATCTTCTTCTTCAATAATGTCACGAACATCGATATCCGCTTCCATTAAAATTTCGAGTACTTCGTCCGCAGACTTTCCTTCAAGTCCGATCACAGCTGTTGCATCAAACATATATGCGACAGAACCACTGACACCCATATTACCGCCATTTTTACCAAAGGCTGCACGCACTTCTGATGCTGTCCGGTTCACATTATTTGTTAATGCATCGACGATAACCATTGAGCCATTTGGTCCAAAACCTTCGTAACGAAGCTCATCATAGTTTTCGTCTGAACCGCCTTTTGCTTTTTCAATTGCACGGTCGATAATATGTTTTGGTACGTTATATGTTTTCGCACGTTCAAGTACGAATTTTAATGCTTGGTTAGATTCAGGGTCTGGTTCACCTTGCTTTGCAGCTACATATATTTCACGACCGAATTTCGCATAGATACGACTTGTATTTGCGTCTTTTGATGCCTTTTTTTCTTTAATATTATTCCACTTACGTCCCATTATGAACACTCTCTTTCCACTTTAACTCTACTCAAAAATAGTAATACGAAATAAGCTACTTCATCAAGTTTTTTTCAAAATAGCTACAAGGGAACTTTTCCCATTACTCATCGCTATATTCTTCGTTTACTATTATACATTAAATGTAATAAAAGTATCGAGTAGTTAGCAAAAAAAGTAAGATCAAATGAATGGTGATGAAAAGAAGTGCAAAATCCATTTTAGATTTTGCACTTCTAGTAAACTATTAACCTTTTCTCATTCGATTAACTTCGTCAGCAACAAATTGTACGGATGTTCCAACAATTACCTGAATACTATGTGGACCAACAATATTAATCCCTGGTACTCCAGTTGCCTTAATCTTATTTTGGTCAACAGCGTTCATATCTTTTACTTCAACTCTTAAACGAGTTGTACAATTATCTACAGAAGTCACGTTCGCATCTCCGCCAAGACCTTCATAAATCTTAGTAGCCAATACTGTAAATTTATTATTTTTATCCGTTGCTGTACTTACTCCTTCATTGTCATCTACTATTTCTTCGCCTCTACCTGGAGTTGCCAAATTAAATTTCACAATAATAAAGCGGAATAAGAAGTAGTAAATAACCGCAAATACGAGACCTTGAACAATTAACATATAAGGTTGATTTGCAATTGGAATTTTCAAGCTTAATAAAAAGTCGACTAAACCTGCACTAAATCCGAACCCGGCTGTCCAATGGAATAGGGCGGCAATCATAAGTGATAGACCCGTTAAAATTGCATGGACAAAATACAAAGCTGGTGCAGCAAACATGAAAGCAAACTCAAGTGGTTCTGTAACACCAGTGAAAAATGCTGCGAATCCAGCGGCCATCATCAGGGCTGCTACCTGTTTCTTTTGCTTTGTTTTTGCTGTGTGGTACATTGCAAGGGCTGCTGCTGGTAAACCAAACATCATTACTGGGAAGAATCCTGCTTGATACATTCCAGTAACACCTTTCGTACCTTTGTTTGCCCAGAACTTGCCGATATCATCGATTCCTGCTACATCAAACCAGAAAACAGAGTTTAACGCATGGTGTAAGCCTGTTGGGATTAATAATCTGTTGAAGAATCCGTAAAGGCCCGCACCTGCAGCGCCTAATTTACTTATCGCTTCCCCGAATGAAACTAAACCTGTGAATACTACTGGCCAAACGAAAAACAAAATTACTGATACAACTAGCATAGAAACCGCTGTCATAATTGGAACTAAACGTTTTCCACTAAAGAAAGCCAATGCATCTGGTAATTGAACTTTACTAAATCGATTATACATATTTGCGGCAACAAGACCTGAAATAATACCAATGAACGCATTTCCTATTTTGGCAAAGGCAGGACTAACAGCTTTTGGATCAATGCTCTTTAACATTGCTACAGTATCTGTTGATAATAATGTTGTTACAACTAAATAAGCAACCAATCCACTTAGAGCCGCGGAACCATCTTTTTCTTTCGACATCCCTAAAGCAAGACCAACAGCAAATAGAATTGGAATGTTATCAATAATTGATTTTCCCGCACTAATTAAAAACGCGGCTGCCACATTTCCGGATCCCCAACCTGTAGGGTCAATCCAATAACCAATCCCCATCAATATAGCTGCTGCTGGTAATACAGCAACTGGTAACATCAATGATTTACCCATTCTTTGTAGATATTTCTTCATGGTAACTATTCCCCCCTAATAAAAACTTATCTGATTATTACTTAGTAGTTACTTCATCCGAACAAAACATTTTAATAAAAGAAGTTTTCTATAAAATAAAATGAATAAGAGAAAATACAAAAGATGGCACTTTCTATATAAAGAAGAATTCTATCAAATTATTAAAATGGTTCGTGATGTGAGTACTACTAATTACACTTCATTTCCCCTTTGCCTCACCTCCTTAAATTTTTTGATTTATTAACCCCACTGTTTTCTTAGTCTTTCAATATGGAGGGTAATATACCCTAGTTCATGTTCGGGCAAAGTGATGCGATATGAACTCAATATATTCTTTGCTATTTCTGTGGCACATTGATAGGACAGAGGAAATTTCTTTTTAATCATTTCAATCATTTCATTATCCATCGTATGGAGTTCATTTTGATTCATTCGCGTTAATGCAAATCGTAAATGTGTGATTAAGCGATGATAAGAGATATCGTCTTCATGAATATGGATGTTCAAAAACTCCGTTATTGTTTGAACAATATCTCTAATAATCGTAGTTTGAATAACGGTTTGACGCATATCGCCGCCCTGATCTTTCATTGTGTGAATATGGAGGGCGATATACGCAGCTTCATCAATGGGGAGTTCGATATTACATTTTTCTTTAATATATTTGATTGCCCAAAGACCGATTTCATACTCTTGTTTATAAAGTATTTTTATTTCATGTAATAACTTGTTTTTTAAATGAATGCCTTCCTGTTCTCTTTCTATCGCGAATGAAAGATGGTCGGTTAAGGCTATATGAATATGTTCATTTAACTTTGAACCAATATACTCTTCTGCATAAGTAATGATTTTTTCAGAGATGATAAAATGCTCTTCTGGGATTCGATTCAAAAGCTGTTGAAGTTTTTCATTTTCCTTCATGACAAATAGTTTTTCAATTTTTTGTTGATTGACAACATCATTTTTCTTTTTCCCATATACAATTCCTGTGCCAATTGCTATTTTCTCTTCCTGCCCATCCCTTACTACAACAGCATTATTATTTAGAATCTTTGATATCTTCATCGAGCCATCTCCTTGTTTTCACTATACGAAACAGTGTATTACTTATCGGAAGATGTTATCACTATCGTTTTTCCCTGTAAACCTTCCTTTTCTTCTGTAACAGTATACTGTTTCTTACCTTCCATACTATTAGTAATTACTATCGGGGTTATCGTGCTTTTGGCATTTTTCTTAATATATTCCCAATCCACTTCAATTAGTAGTTGCCCGGCAGAAACTTTGTCTCCATCCTTAACAGCCACATTAAATCCTTCTCCCTTTAAAGCAACCGTTTCTAATCCTACATGGATGAGTATTTCTGAACCATCATTTGCACGTATACCAACTGCATGCTTTGTTGGCGCAACCTGAATGACTGTTCCACTAGCAGGGGCATAGATATTTCCATTCGATGGTAGAATAGCGACCCCTTCCCCCATCATCTTTTGGCTAAAAACTGGATCTGGTACTTCTTCAATTGGAACAATTTGTCCATTAACTGGTGCATATATGTGTAATTCTTCTTTTTCTTTTTTAAAAAAATTAAATTTCATCGTAAGGACTCCTTTTTTCCTATGTTACAAATATTCATGGTTTAGCAAACAGTGATCAAATAAAACTATAAAAAGGCATGGCAGCACAATAAAAGGGTTAACCCTTTTACATACCACCATGCCTGATCGTATCAGTAACATGTGATCAATATCTTATTATTAGGTATATAGTAACATTCTCTCTACAAAAAGACAAGTAAGCGGTAACATTTTTTAAAACTTTTTATCCACGATAAGAATTTCGATGTCGTAGCTTGTAAATGAGTGCAGCGACTAAATTAGATGGCAGGTTCAAAAGATTGCCTTGAAGATTAAAATTTAGTTGTTCTTCCTCGAAGCTCATTTTTTCATACATTTCATTATGGTGCATATTTGCTTTCTTTTTTTGCTCCTTTATGGAAGAAATATTATTATACTCGATTGGGATCATTACGAGGAAATACAAAATTAAAACCGACCATATTATAATAAACGCGATATCCATACTACCACTCCTTTGTAGAAAATGATTGTTTCTACAATGTACTACGGATCGGGAAAGAAAATGTTTCATTCATTTAAATACATTTCTTTTATTTATTTGATCTCATGGATTCACTAATATTCCTTTTTACTTCCTCAACATTTGTATTACTGTATATACTTGTTCCATGACCGCCTGTTGTTTTAGCCAACCATTCCTTCACTTCATTATAAGACATGCCTGACTGCGCATTTTTTCTTTTCACGTCATCAATGCTTGTTCCAGCTACTGTAAATCCGCTATTATTACTTTGGTTTTCGCTCATAATATCCCTCCTAATACTATTTTCCATCATCAATATATTTTTATACTGTTGTCTTAGATATGCTCATAAAGTTTGTTGTTTATGAAAAAACAATGTCCGTTCCTTTCCGCTGCAGGAGCTTGCTTTTTCGCGGTGAGAAGTCGAGCCTCCTCGGCGCTACTGCGCCTGTGGGGTCACGACCTTTCCTCTATGTCCCGCAGGAGTCAAGCTCCTTCCGCTCCAATCCACTCAGCATTTTTAATATTATTTTGTGTTTAAAGAAAAACAACAATTTATCAGAAAAGAAGCTAAAGTACACAAAAAACTAGCTAAAATATGTAGCTAGTTTTTTTTAATAAAGAATATTTTTTTGAATGGGCCTAAATGGACTCGAACCATCGACCTCACGCTTATCAGGCGTGCGCTCTAACCAGCTGAGCTATAGGCCCTTTATGTAAATTTGGAGCGGGTGATGAGAATCGAACTCACGACAACAGCTTGGAAGGCTGTAGTTTTACCACTAAACTACACCCGCAAATATAAAATAATTTTCTATGGGGCGGCTGATGGGAATCGAACCCACGAATGTCGGAACCACAATCCGATGCGTTAACCACTTCGCCACAGCCGCCATAATAATTGACAGGGGTAGTAGGAATCGAACCCACATCAAAGGTTTTGGAGACCTTCGTTTTACCATTAAACTATACCCCTAACTGGTGGAGGGGGACGGATTCGAACCGCCGAACCCTAAGGAGCGGATTTACAGTCCGCCGCGTTTAGCCACTTCGCTACCCCTCCGATAAAGATAGTTATTAAGGGATAAATGATATTTAATGGCGGTCCGGACGGGACTCGAACCCGCGACCTCCTGCGTGACAGGCAGGCATTCTAACCAGCTGAACTACCGGACCGATTTATAAGTTACTTTTATGGCGGAGGAAGAGGGATTCGAACCCCCGCGCGGTGTAACCCGCCTGTCGGTTTTCAAGACCGATCCCTTCAGCCAGACTTGGGTATTCCTCCACTTTATGGACCCTGTAGGACTCGAACCTACGACCGGACGGTTATGAGCCGTCTGCTCTAACCAGCTGAGCTAAGGGTCCATCATTATTTATAATTTTATAGCGGCGGAGGGGATCGAACCCCCGACCTTACGGGTATGAACCGTACGCTCTAGCCAGCTGAGCTACACCGCCATGATAAGAAAAGCGCAAGCGCCTTGATTAGGCGCTGGAGCTGGACAGAAATGAAATGTCATGCTTTCATTTTCCTTTTAAAAAAATGGAGCCTAGCGGGATCGAACCGCTGACCTCCTGCGTGCAAAGCAGGCGCTCTCCCAGCTGAGCTAAGGCCCCATCATACTATTTGTATATTTTGAATGGTCGGGAAGACAGGATTCGAACCTGCGACCCCATGGTCCCAAACCATGTGCTCTACCAAGCTGAGCTACTTCCCGTACTAAATGGCGCGCCCGAGAGGAGTCGAACCCCTAACCTTTTGATCCGTAGTCAAACGCTCTATCCAATTGAGCTACGGGCGCATATTATGAAAGTTATTTTGCTTCGTAAAAAACTTTGGTGCCGAGGACCGGAATCGAACCGGTACGGTAGTCACCTACCGCAGGATTTTAAGTCCTGTGCGTCTGCCAGTTCCGCCACCCCGGCAAGGGTTATCTGGAGCGGAAGACGGGATTCGAACCCGCGACCCCCACCTTGGCAAGGTGGTGTTCTACCACTGAACTACTTCCGCAATTTTGATGAGCCATGAAGGACTCGAACCTTCGACCCTCTGATTAAAAGTCAGATGCTCTACCGACTGAGCTAATGGCTCAAAATATAATAAAGTTTTCTTTATCGATCCTATAACCAGTAATCCAAATAATATATGGTGCCGGCCAGAGGACTTGAACCCCCAACCTACTGATTACGATTCAGTTGCTCTACCAATTGAGCTAGGCCGGCGGATTAAGATATACTTCCAATATTTAATCTGCTAAAGAAGGTCGTCCAGCTTTCAGAATGATTATTCAAGAAGCTTCTCAAGCTGTACGCTGATGTTCCGCTTTGTAGCTTATTCGTTCGTGCTCTACCAATTGAGCTAGGCCGGCGGATTACACTTTTAAATTATCAAATAATGGTGGAGGATGACGGGATCGAACCGCCGACCCCCTGCTTGTAAGGCAGGTGCTCTCCCAGCTGAGCTAATCCTCCATATGGTGACCCGTACGGGATTCGAACCCGTGTTACCGCCGTGAAAGGGCGGTGTCTTAACCGCTTGACCAACGGGCCAAAACTTGTAAATTTCAGCAAAATAATAGCCCCAAATAGGGGCATAGCCTGGCAACGTCCTACTCTTGCAGGGGGAGAGCCCCCAACTACCATCGGCGCTGAGAAGCTTAACTTCCGTGTTCGGGATGGGAACGGGTGTGACCTTCTCGCCATAATTACCAGACTATTTATTTAAGGGATTGTTCCCTCAAAACTAGATAGATGAGAAATAGTAATAACGTTGAATCAACCTGTCCAGCTGCGGGCGCTATCGGCTCGCGTCACTTCACTTCTTCTGTCGAAGTCTTCCAGACTTCTCCGCCAGAAGCTCCAGTGAGTTTCGCCGATGGGCAAGCACCCTTCGCTTTTCTAATTAGGATAAGTCTTCGACC
>NZ_NAZB01000001.1:0-1446 GCF_003055045.1 Heyndrickxia sporothermodurans | reverse complement strand
TAGAACTTTTTACAATACCCTGGCCCGATTAAAGAAAAGGCGCACTGCCTGAATAAGTGCGCCCTATTCTTGAATAGCTTTTTTCTATTTGTTTACAGGTGGAAAAGAATATTGACGAGCTTTCCGAATGGGTCTCTTACATAAAAGCGCCGAACTCCCCAAGGTTCCTCAACGGGTCCATACTCAATTGGAATCTTCGCTTCTTTTACGCGTGTTAGCACCTCATCAAGATCATCAACTTCAATTGACAAGTCAGGCGCTGGAGTCCCGGAACCTCCCTCTGAAAGGAAACTGATTTGAGTGTCCATTTTCTCATGTGAACCATAGGTGGCAATAAATCCGTGATTCATTAATTGATCAAGTCCTAGTATTTCCCCATAGAAGTACCTTGCCTTGGAAATGTCCTGCGTCTCAATATTGGTAACAATTCGCTTGACCTTCACTCTACATCCTCCTCGTACTAAAATAAAACGTTCTCAGATTGTCCTTTCTTCCACAAAATGTTTCTTATCTACAGTATGATTAATAAAAATGAGGTTCTATCGAACCTCATTCATTGAATACATGTTTTTAAAGATAGTTCATTATTTTACTCAATTTCTTTATAAATTGCTGCCCATTCCACTTTAAGTTGCTCTTTCAATTTCCTATTTTCTTCTTCAAGATTCTTACTTCTTTTACGAAGTGATGCAATAATGACATCCTTTGATTTCTCTGACATTTCTCGTTTGGCCTGTTTCGGTGTTACTAAGCCTTTTTCCTGACTCCTTAATGTTTCAATTCGAGATCTTATTTCACTGTACTTATAAAGAAATGACTTTGATACACCAGATTCTTCTGCTATAGAATTAAAGTTAATCTTTTTATGTTGCTTTATCATCTCTTTAATGGCGGTCTCTACCTTTTGAAAAGTCTTTTGCTTTTTATCTTCTATACTTCTTAATAATGGTCCTGTATTGGGATTCTTATTAGCCAATGTATCTCACATCTTTCATCTTTAATTTTCCGATTCTCTTCTTGATTTGTTAATTCCATAAATTCCACCGTTCTGAATGATTCCATCCCTAATTTCTTTGTACCGTTTCAATTTCGGTTGAATAATTTCTATTGAGCGATTTCTTCCTGATTTTTGATATATATGTATATCAGCTTCTATCTTTGAAATCTGATCATTATAGAAATCTAAAAAACTTTGATCTACATGAAAACTGCGGCAGTTATTTTTTATACATGGATGTAAATAGCCACTTTATTTCCTCCAAAAACCAAATATTTTTTTCAAATTCCTCCAGATTAATCTATATACTTCTCCGACAGAATGTGCTAAATTTTTTGCATATTAGTTGGGAGGAGTTTTTTTATGATCATTCCGCATGATTTTGGTATTGAATTAATAGAGTATGAGGCAAAGGGAAAAAAGAACGAATTTCCTTTGTTTGAAGAGTG